>JAXFZW010000114.1:0-2962 GCA_034184645.1 Clostridia bacterium
CTTGACAGTAGGGCGATTATCGAAGGTGTCGGCCTTGATCCGAGAATAGGTTTATACTACAACAACCCTTCCTTCGGTTACGGTGGATATTGTTTACCTAAGGACACGAAACAACTACTTGCAAACTATAAGGACGTCCCGCAAAATATTATTTCCGCCATCGTTGCGGCAAACGGAACAAGAAAGGATTTTATCGCCGACCAAATTATTGCTAAAAATCCCAAAGTCGTAGGCGTTTATAGGCTTACGATGAAGGCGAACAGCGACAACTTCCGTCAAAGCAGTATTCAGGGAGTAATGAAGCGAATTAAGGCGAAGGGGATAAAGGTTATCGTATTCGAACCGACGTTAAAGGAAAAAGAGTTTTTTAACAGCGAAGTAGTGAACGACATTAAGGCGTTTAAAAAATCTGCCGACGTTATTATCGCTAACAGATTTGATGAAAATCTTGCGGACGTAAAAGACAAAATTTACACCCGTGATATTTATTTCAGAGACTAAAAATGGAAAATAAGTACGCTATTTTTCTTGATTCGATAAAGTGTTTTTTAAAAGACGAAAAGATAGACAGTTTAAAAAACGCCGACGGAACGGATTTGAAAATTTTATACCGTATTTCTTTTTCGTACGATCTTATGCAAATTGCGTACTATGCTCTGAAAAAAAATAATGCGGTAAACGACGGAACGTATTACCCTTTGATATTTGAAGGGTATATTCAGGCGATAAGCCGTGCGGAAAATCTTTCGTATGATTTAACACGGATACGTGACGCGTTAAACGGTGGTAAAGTGCCGTTTATTGCGCTTAAAGGCGCGGTAATGCGAGAACTTTACAAAGATAATTTTTATAGAACTTGCAGCGACGTCGACATTTTAATAAAGAAGGAAGACGTTGAAAAGACAGACAGTATTTTAACTAAAAATTTGTCTTTTAAGTTTAAGGGCGGTTCGGGACACGATAGGCTTTACCGTTCGCCGTCAGGCACTAATTTGGAATTGCATTTTACTCTTTTAGAGGAAGGCATGGCGGGAAATTCGTTTGAAGTGTTGAATTCGGTTTGGGAGAACTCTTTCAAAACGGACACGAGCGAATTTATTATGAGCGACGGCTTTTTCTATCTTTTCCACGTTGCGCACATGGCAAAGCACTTTGAAAACGGCACTTTGGGAATAAGACCGTTTATTGACCTGTATATTTTAAATAAAAAAGGGTATCGTGTGCAGGCGGAAAGTTTGATAGAAAAATCCGGACTTAAAAAATTTACCGATTGCGTTGAAAAACTGAGCAGAGTTTGGTTTGACGGGGATGTTCACGACGAGCTTACGCAAAAAACGGAAGGCTTTATTTTAGACGGCGGAGTGTTCGGCAATCCCGAAACGAAAATGGCTGTAAACACGCGCAGAGCGGGCGGCGGAAGAAAGTATATTTTGTCGCGTATATTTTTGCCTTACCGTAAACTTAAAAGTTATTATCCCAAACTTGAAAAGCATAAATGGCTTATGCCGTATTATGAAGTAAAACGGTGGTTCAGGCTTTTATTTAAAGGGAAAAGACGGGTTGCGGTAAGGGACTTAAAACTTGCCGGCAGCGTAAACGTTGAAAAGGGAAACGAGCATTACGAACTTTGTAAATCACTCGGTATAGGCAGATAGTTTTTTTTGATTTTAAGCCGCGTTGTATCATCAACGCGGCTTTTGTTTTTATTACGGAAAGCCTATATAAAGCCTATATTATTTAATATAATTATATTTTATTATAATCTATTGCAAAAAAGACGTGAGTTTGTTATAATTAAATGAAGATTTAATTTGGAGTTTTATGACTTGCATAAGTTCAAAACTCAATAAAATAATTATGAAAAAGTTTTTTTCAAAAATTAAATACGGCATAAAAAGATTATTAGGTTTCAGACCGCGCGCAGTATTGAATTCTAAAATCAATAAAAAGGCAAAGGTCGGGCATGGAACGCAATTTGTAAACAGCAGTATCGGAAAATATTCCTACGTTTACGGTAGTGTTGTTATTTGTGCCGAAATAGGAAATTTTTGTTCTATTGCCGAAAATTGCGTTATAGGCGGTGGCAAACATCCTACTGACTGGGTATCAACTTCGCCTGTTTTCTATAAGGGTAAAAATTGTCTCAAAAAGAATTTTTCGCAAAACTTGTTTTCCGAGTTTGATAAGACGGTTATCGGTAATGACGTTTGGATAGGAAGTAAAGCGATCATAAAAGGCGGGGTAAATGTAGGTGACGGCGCAATTATAGGAATGGGTAGCGTGGTCACACACGATGTTCCGCCTTATGAAATTTGGGCAGGCAATCCGGCAAGATGCATCAGAAAAAGATTTCCCGACGATACTGTGCAAAAGCTTTTGGCTATCGAGTGGTGGAACTGGGACGACGAAACTTTATTAAAAAATGCGGACGCGTTTAACGACCCTAAAAAGTTGATTGAAACTTTGGACGAAAAAGAAAGATGAAAAAGGTTTTAGTTTTCGCTATTTATCCGGCACCTTATAGGGTAGCCGTTGCTGAAGAACTTGCAAAAAAATATGAGGCAGATGTTTTTTTCGAGAACGATTCGGGCGACGAAAGGGATGCAGAGTGGTTTAGTAAAGGAAAGTTTAATTCGCTTTCATCCGATATCGGAAAGAGTAACTTTAAACAATGTATGAAAAACGTTAAAAAATACGATTTGGTTTTTTTAATGGACTATACATGCAAGCAAGCGATTAAACTAACAATCAAATGCAAACACAAAAAAGTTCCTTACGTATTAAATTGCGACGGGGAGATGCTTACTCCGCACGGAAGTTTTTTGGCAGATATCGTTAAAAAGTATTTAGTTAAAGGCGCAAGCGGATACCTTGCGAGTGGTAAACACGCAAAAGAATACTTTTTGAGATACGGCGCAAAGGAAGACAGAATTTACTATCACAAATTTACGTCGCTTAATAA
>JAXFZW010000115.1:0-6537 GCA_034184645.1 Clostridia bacterium
TATAAATTATAAATAATGATTATTAAATAGGGTAGATAAGTTTACAAAAATATAAACTTAATTCTTTTGCCATCGACCGTACAATATACCGAATATTATCATATTTTACCGCCTTTGCTTTTGAAAATAAAAAATCCCAAAAGCAACTAAAATTGCTTTTGGGACGAAATAACTTCCGCGGTGCCACCCAAATTAACGCTTTTGCGTTCATCTTTTTTGCGTACCATCATACACAATGCGCTTTTACGGGCGCACCCGTCAACTGCTACTAAGTTTTACCCGTTCGGTTGCCCTCAACAGTCCATTCGCCATAATTTCACAGTTTCGTTGCACCAACCCGAAACTCTCTTATTGTGAAAACTTATGATTACTACTCTGTATCATCGGTTTTTTTTCATTATATTACCTAAAAAAACGCTTGTCAATTATTTTGTGAGAAAAATTTGTTTAATATGAAAAATTTTTTAAAAAAATCGTTGACAAAAAAAACAAATAAGAATATACTTTTCGTGTAAAGAGGGCAAAAAATGTTCAATAAAGCTTATTTTTATTTTGGATACTACTTTAGAAGGCCATATTGTTAATATCGGTTATTTTTTGCGTATTCTTTATTTTTGAAATAGTTAATGAAATGACCGATTGAACAAATCGGTCGTTTTTTTTGTTACGGAGGCAATTATGATTATTATCGTTAAAAAAGAGCATGATGAAAAACAATTAAATAACCTTATTTCATGGGTGAAAAAGCAGGGACTTGAAGTCGATTTAAGTATAGGTAGTCACTCGACGATTTTAGGACTTATCGGTGATACAAGCAAAATCGACGTCGATCTTGTCCGCTCGCTCGATATTGTCGAAAGCATTAAAAGGATACAGGAGCCTTTTAAACTTGCCAATCGAAAATTTCACCCTGACGATACGATAGTTGATATAAACGGTGTAAAAATCGGCGGAGATAATTTTACGTTGATAGCGGGTCCGTGTTCGGTAGAAAGCGAAAAACAAATTATAGGTATTGCCGAACAGGTTAAAGCGTCAGGTGCTAAAATGCTGCGTGGCGGTGCATTTAAACCGAGAACGTCGCCGTATTCTTTCCAAGGACTTCGCGAAACGGGGCTTGAACTTTTACTTAAAGCCAAAGCGGAAACGGGACTTCCTATCGTTACCGAAATTATGAGCGTAAGACACATCGATTTGTTTAAAGACGTTGACCTTGTGCAAATCGGTGCAAGGGATATGCAAAACTACGAACTTTTGAAAGAGGTGGGAAAAACAAAAAAACCCGTGCTTTTAAAACGTGGTTTTGCAAATACCATCGAAGAATGGTTAATGAGTGCCGAGTACATAATGGCGGAAGGCGCAAAGGACGTAGTTTTATGCGAAAGGGGAATAAGAACGTTTGAACCTTATACGAGAAACACTCTTGACCTTTCGGCAATTCCCGTTCTTAAAGAACTCACTCACTTGCCCGTTATTGTCGATCCTTCGCACGCATCGGGGCTTGCAAGACTTGTTAAGCCTTTATCCTTGGCGTCCGTCGGGGCGAGTGCGGACGGACTTATCATAGAAGTTCATAACGATCCGCCGCATGCACTTTGCGACGGTGCACAATCGATTCGTCCGGAACAGTTCGACGATTTAACCAAGCGCATAAACCAAATGTTACCCGTTTGCGGAAAGAAGTGTGTTTTATGAAAATAGGTGTCGTAGGGTTAGGACTTATGGGCGGTTCTTTTGCCCGTGCCGCGATAAAAAAGGGAAATGAAGTATTAGGCTTCGACGTATCCGAAAGCGTTATGCTGAAAGCCGATATGATGAAGGCAATCAGCGGGGTACTTGACGATAATTCCGTAAAGCAGATCGATTTGCTTATTATTGCGACTACGCCCGATAAAGTAAAAGGTGTTTTGGACAGGTTTGTTCCGCACCTTAAACGTGGGGCAATCGTCACCGATTTTTGCGGAATTAAAGTTCCGATCATTGCTCAAATGAAAACTTTTGCTGAAAAATATCCGGATATAATTTTTGTCGGCGGGCACCCTATGGCGGGGCGCGAATTTTCGGGGATTGAGCATTCAAGCATTAACCTTTTTGACAATGCGTCTATGGTTTTGGTAAACGTAAACGCAGATATTTTCACCCTGGAAAAAATTAAAAATTTCTGGCTTGATTTCGGTTTTAAAAACGTAGAACTGTGCTCTGCGGAAATTCACGATGAAAGAATCGCTTTTACTTCTCAACTGTGCCACGTCGTATCAAATGCCTTCGTTAAAAATAAAAATGCTGAAGTACACGACGGGTTTTCGGCTGGCAGTTATCGTGATTTAACAAGGGTTGCAAGATTAAACCCCGAAATGTGGGGAAATTTGATGACTGAAAATTCCGAAAATTTGGTAAACGAACTCGATCAGTTAATCGGACACTTAACTGAATACAGGGACGCATTAAAAAATAAGGATAAGCAACTGCTTACAAAACTTTTGGCAGACGGAAACGAAAGGAAACTCAGTATAGACTGCGGCTTAAAAAAGGATTAAAATGAAAGTTTTAACAGTAAATTCATCAAAAAAATACGACGTAACGTTGACCAAAGGTATGGACGGCTTTTTAATCGCCGTTAAACCTTTAATTTGCGGTGAAAAAGTTGCGGTAATTACCGATTCAAACGTAAATGGTTTATATAAAAATATTATATCGGACACGTTAAAGCAATTTGAAGTTTTTGAGTTTGTTATCCGTGCAGGTGAAAAGTCAAAAAACGCAAAAGAATATTTAAAATTGATAAATAAACTTGCGGAAAACGGCTTTACTCGCAAAGATACCGTTATAGCGTTCGGCGGTGGCGTGGTGGGCGATTTGGCGGCTTTCGTCGCTTCGACGTATATGCGCGGTATTACGCTGATTTCCGTTCCTACAACGCTTTTGTCTATGGTTGACTCGTCTGTCGGCGGAAAAACGGGAATAGATCTTGCTTGCGGTAAAAACCTTTGCGGAACGTTTTATCAGCCTTCCGCAGTTTATATCAATGTTGATTTTTTGAATACTTTGCCTGAAAGGGAGATTAAGTGCGGCTTCGGCGAAATTTTAAAATACGGATACTTGGGTCTTGATGATAAAACAATTTTTGATGATGACATATTAAAACTTATTGCTGACTGTATAAAAATAAAGGCGGAAATCGTTGAAAAAGACGAAAAGGAGTCCGGGGAAAGAAAACTTTTAAATTTGGGTCATACTTTCGGACATGCAATCGAAAAAGCGAAAAATTATAAGCTTTCACACGGTGAGTGCGTCGCAAAGGGAATACGTTTTGCGCTTATTATGTCGGAAAATTATTACGACGTAAAAGGGCTTGAAAAAGAGTTTACAAAACTTGCCCAAAATTTTTCATTAGATTTAACTTGTGATGTTTCGATTGATAAACTTATTAGAATAATGCAAAACGATAAAAAACGTAGCGGTGATTCAATAGATTTTGTTCTTGTCGGAGATGATAAAAAAGCAAAAATCGTACCCATTAAAATTCAGAGTATTAAAGGTTATCTTAAATGAACGTTTGTATAACGCCGAATAAACTTTGCGGCATGTTGACGGCACCGCCATCTAAATCATATGCGCACAGACTTATTATTGCCGCATGTCTTTCGGGTAAAAACATTATTATTAAATCGGTTGGTAAAAGCAACGACGTAATAGCGACGGTGACGTGTATGAAATTACTCGGTGCGGACTGCACTTTATCAAAAGGTGATTTTCACGTAAAATCGTTTTTGCCCGTAAAGTCTGCCGAACTTGACGCGTTTGAAAGCGGTTCGACGTTAAGGTTTATTCTTCCCGTTTGTGCGGCACTCGGTGTAAAAGCAAAAATTACAGGAAGTAAAAAACTTTTATCAAGGCCGAGTTTTCCGCTTATTGAATCGCTCAATAAGGTTGGGGCGAAAATAACCGCAAATGAAAAGGAAATCACGGTAGATGGCAAAATAGATGGCGACGAAATTACGGTTGACGGATCGATAAGTTCTCAATACGTTTCAGGACTTTTACTTGCTATGTCGTATTTGAGCGGAGAAAGAACGCTTAACGTAATAGGTAAACCCGTAAGCGAAAACTATATAGATATTACTTTAGACGTATTAAAAAGTTTAGGTGTAAAAGTTTGTAAAACCGTAGGCGGCTATAAAATTGTCGGCGGCACTTATTCGACAAAGGAAATTTACTTTACCGAAGGCGATTATTCCGGTGCGGCATTTATGCTTTCATCTGCTGCAATCGACGGTGAAATTACGGTTAAAGGACTGAAAATACCGTCAAAACAGGGTGATTCTTCTATTATTGACGTGCTTAAAAAGTTCGGTGCGAACGTGAGCGTTAAGGATAATGAAATAACCGTAAAATCCGCTCCGCTTAAAGGTATTACGCTTTCTTGTGAAAATATTCCCGACCTTGCGCAGATAATATCGGTTGTGGCGGCTTTTTCAAAAGGTGAAACGGTTATTCGCGGAATAGATAGGCTTAAATATAAGGAAAGCGATAGACTTAAAGCGATAACCGATATGCTTGACGTCTCGGGAATAGAAAACAAAACTGACGGAGAATCGCTTGTAATATACGGTGGAAATCCCAAAGGCGGAGTTTTTTTGTCAGGAAACGATCATAGGACGGCAATGTCGGCAGCGATTCTTGCGGCGCATGCTAACGGTAAATCACAAATTATCGGTGCGGAAGCGGTTTCAAAGTCGTATCCGGATTTTTTTGAAGATTTTACTCTTTTAGGAGGAAAGGCTGATGTCTTTATTTAATGGTGAAAGTTTATCGGTTGAAATTTTCGGTGAATCGCACGCCGAAAAGATAGGGGCGATTGTCAAAGGTTTACCGGAATTTGAAATCGATTTTAATAAACTATCGTCGTTCACTCAAAGAAGAAAAGCAAGCGGCGGAGTTTTTTCGACTTCACGGATAGAGACCGACGAACCTGTTTTTGAAGGACTTAACGATAAAAAAACGACAAGTAATTTTTCATTTTATATCAAAAACAACAACGTTAAAAGCGGTGATTACAATTCGCTTTACGGAAGGCCCAGACCTTCGCATGCCGATTACGCATGGTTTTTAAAAGACGGAGTTCTTGATTTTTCGGGTGGCGGAAGATTTTCCGGAAGACTTACTGCCCCCCTTTGTGTCGTCGGTGGAATATGTAAGCAGTTTCTTGAAAGTAAAGGCATAAAAATTGCCTCTTATATTTCACAAATCGGCAAAATAAAAGGCGACGACTATAAAAAATCTTTCTTGACGTATGACGACATAGTAGAAAGAACTCAAGGCTTTCCGTCACTTTCCGAAAAACAAGAAATGCTTGATGAAATTGCGGCGGCAAAAAACGATTTAAATTCAGTCGGCGGCAGGGTGGACTGCGTTATATTCGGTGTTCCGACGGGTATAGGGGATAACCTTTTCGGTGGGGTTGAAGGGAAAATTTCCTCGCTTGTGTATTCAATACCCGCAGTTAAAGGCGTTGAGTTCGGGCTCGGGTTCGGATTTTCCGAGATTTACGGCGATAAGGCAAACGATCAGTTATTTTACGAAAACGGTAAAGTTAAGTTTTCGTCTAATAATTCGGGCGGAATAAACGGCGGCATAACGAACGGCGAACAAATAACGTTTTCAGTTGCTTTTCGTCCAACGCCTTCTATCTATAAAGAACAAAACACGGTTGATCTTGTCAACAAACAGAGTGTAAAGATAAAAATTCAAGGGCGTCACGACGCTTGTATCGTGCCGAGAGCAGTTCCGTGTGTTGAAAGTGCGGCGGCAATTGCGCTGACCGATATGATACTAAAAAAATAATGGAGAAGTAAAAATGAACGATCTTAACGAATTAAGAAGCAAAATTGACTTGATTGACGATGAATTGACTAAAATTTACGTTGAACGTCTAAATCTATGCGCAGAAGTTGCAAAAGTAAAAGCCGAAAACGGCAGCGCGGTAAACGATCCGTCTCGTGAAGAAAAGATTTTATTCAGAATTACCGAAAACGTCCCCGAAGAATACAGACTTTTCGTTAAAGATTTGTATCATAATGTTTTTGCCGCATCAAAAGCATATCAAAGCGCGCTTTTAGGTAAAAGTTCGCCGACTGTTAAAAAAATACGTGAACTTTTAAAACAAGAACTTACCGAACTTCCTACTCGTGCCGCAGTTGCGTGTCAGGGGGTTAAAGGAGCAAACAGCGGTGCGGCGGCAGTAAAATTTTTTCCGATAAGCGACATAACGTATTTCAAAAATTTTGAAGGTGTTTTTTCGGCTGTTGAAAGCGGACTTTGCGAATATGGCGTGCTACCGATTGAGAATAGCACGGCGGGTTCCGTCTTGGAAGTTTACGATTTAATGCAAAAATACGACTTCCACATTGTAAGAGCGTTAAAACTTAAAATAGAGCATTGTCTTGCCGGTGTTGCAGGATCCGGTTTGGATACGATAAAAACAGTTTTGTCTCATCCGCAAGCGTTAAGACAATGTTCTGAATTTCTAAAACATAA
>JAXFZW010000116.1:0-5014 GCA_034184645.1 Clostridia bacterium
AGACCCCATAACGACTACTTTATTTAACGTTTTTTCCCTAAAATAAGCCATATCCGCGGGAAGGTTAAAAAGAAGTCCGTTTTTTTTGCCTATTCCCCAAAATTTATCTACGGCGACTATCGCTTTCATTAAATTGCAACCTCAAATTTTGTGTTTATTTCGTTATATTTGTAATCGACGAGTTTAAAGTCGTCAACCGTGAAATCGTAGAAGTTTTTGACGTCGGGATTTACTATAAGTTTAGGTGCTTCAAACTGCGGATTTTTAAGCATTTCCTTAACTATGGGAATATGCCTGTCGTAAATATGTGCGTCGGCGATTACGTGAACAAGTTCGCCCGGAACTAAGCCCGAAACCTGCGCCATCATTATCAAAAGGACCGCATACTGAACGACGTTCCAGTTGTTTGCGACCGCTACGTCGTTACTCCTTTGATTAAGTATGCCGTTCAAAACCTTTCCCGAAACGTTGAAAGTCATTGAATACGCACAAGGGTAAAGGTTCATTTCGTGAAGGTCGGCAAAAGTGTAAATGTTTGTCAGTATGCGCCTTGAAGACGGGTTGTTTTTAAGGTCAAAAAGCACCCTGTCAACCTGGTCGAACTCGCCTTCCTTATACTTATGTTTTACGCCGAGTTGGTAGCCGTAGGCTTTACCTATCGAACCCGTTTCATCCGCCCAACTGTCCCAAATATGCGGCTTTAAGTCGTGAATATTATTAGATTTTTTTTGCCAAATCCATAATATTTCGTCAACCGCCGACTTAAACGCCGTGCGGCGCAAAGTCAAAATGGGAAATTCCTTTTGAAGGTCGTAACGGTTTACGATACAAAACTTTTTAACGGTATGTGCGGGCGTTCCGTCTTCCCAATGAGGGCGGACGGGAAGGTCTTTATCCCAAAAACCGTTTTCAATAATATCAGTACAGTTTTGAATAAAAATTTTATCGGCTAAACTCATAATTTCTCCTTACGTGTTAAAAAGCGTCCTTGCCCGAAATGTTTTTCCAACGGTTTGAAATTACTTTCAAAACTATTCTTTGCGGAATAATTTTCATGGTAAAATTCAAAAATTTATTGAAAAAACCGGGGACGTATTTTATTTTGTTCTTTTTTACCGCTTTAAGCGATTTTTCGGCAACGAAACTTGCAGGCTTTGCGGAAAGTTTTCCGCCGAGCCCCTGTTCGTTTATGTTTGCAATAATGTCAGGTCTTGTGGGAACGCCGCCCGGCAGTACCGTAGTCACCTTTACGCCGTCCTTTTTTAATTCGTAGTGCAGCGACGTAAAAAGATTGATAAGCATCGCCTTTGTCGCCGAATACACCGCAAAGTAGGGCATGGGCGAAACACCCGACATACTGCTGATCGTGATAATTTCAAGTTGCTTTTCCTTAAAAGGCAAAAGCCCCAACGTTATCGCTGCGGTAGATTCCGCATTTACCCTTATTTGAAACAAAAGTTTTTCCTGCGTGTATGCGGAAAACGGTTTTTGCGTATCGACGCCGGCTACGTTTATTATTCTATCTAACCTTACGTCGTTTTCTTTGACGAAATCAAACAATTCCGCACGAGAAGTTTCACTCGTTAAATCGCACGGGAAAGTTATGATTTTTACGTTATAACTTGCCGTAATTTCATTTTTAAGCGATTCAAGCCTTTCCTTTGACCTGCCCGTTAAAAAAAGATCGTACCCTTTTTTTGCACAAGCCACCGTAAAGGCTTTGCCTATACCGCCGCAAGCACCGCTGATATACGTGTAAGCCATTTTACTTTGCCGTTAAAACCTTGCTCGAAACGCCGTCGATCATGCCGAGTTTACCCGAAAGCCCACTTATAATTTCCTGCGGAGCGTCAAGCACTACGTTGATGACCGAAATACCTTTGTCGTGAAGCGGAAGACCGAATCTGCCGACCACGTGTTTTCTGTATTCGTGAAAATACCCGTTTACTTTTTCAACTGCGGCTTCGTTTTCGACGATAACCGCAACGACTGCTATCCTGTTTTCCATACAAGCATTTTAACACACTTTATTCAAATTAGCAATAAAATTGTTTACACCCTGCGTCTTTTAATTTTTCGATTGCCTTTTTTTCTATTCTCGACACGTATGAGCGCGAAATTTTTAAAAAAGCCGCAACTTCTCTTTGTGCGTAAGGCCTTGCGCATTCTATACCGTAGCGCAAGCGTATGACGGCGTACTCTCTTTTTGTAAGCACGCTTTTAATAAAGTCTATTATTTTGCCCCGTTCTATACCCCTATCGACTTCGGCGAAAACGCTGTCTTCCTTTTCGGAAAGAACGTCCATAAGCATAAGTTCGTTGCCTTCCTTGTCGCTGCCTACGGGGTCGAAAAGCGAAACGTCGTTTTTGTGCTTTTTACCCGCCCGCAAAAGCATTAAAATTTCGTTTTCGATGCATCTTGCGGCGTAAGTTGCAAACGCGGTGTTTTTTTCGCCGTTGTAAGTGTTTACCGCTTTGATAAGTCCGATACTTCCCACCGAAATAAGGTCGTCCGTTTCCGCCGAACCGCTGTACTTTTTTACGACGTGAGCAACAAGTCGCATATTGTGCGTAATAAGTTTTTCTTTTGCGCTTGCGTCACCCTTCGCCGCAAGCAAAATACACTCCTTTTCCTCGTCGCCGCTAAGCGGTTTTTCAAAAGACGTGCTGCCAACTATACTGCCTGCGAAAAATAAGATTTTCCCGAAAATAAACGCCAAAAAATTACCTAACATAAAAACTCCTTTTTTATTTTTATATAGGTAAAATATATGCCGAAAAAAGTCGTTTTAGAAACGGAAAATTTTATTTGATTTTTGTCATAGTTATATTGATTTTATTATTTATCCGCCGTAAATTTAACAAGGCGTTTGGAAAATAAAAAGGGGGTGTCTATTATCAGGTTTTATTTTTATAACGGTCCTTTTTGGTTTTACAGAAGACTGATTTATGAAGTTCACGCAATAAAGGAAGATAAAAAGTCACCCTAAAAGGATGATTTTATGGATTTAGAAAATTTGATAAACGCATTTATCCCTTACGGATTACCTTCCCTTATCGTAGGCGTTGCCGTCGGAATCGTTTTTGCGATTGCCGACAAAATTCTCGCTAAAAACGGTAAAACGGTGAGCGCGTATCTTCCGCTTGCCGTATCGTTCGTTTTATGTGTTTTATACTCGGTCATTATATCGCCCGAGAATGTCGTTTTGGAACAGTCGACGTCAGCGGGGCTGCTTTCCGGATCGCTGTCAACCGCCGTATTCGCTTTTATAAAGAATTTAAAAAGCAATAAGGCTGATTTTACACCGATTAAAAGTTTGCTTTCCTGCTATATGGACGATAAAAAAGCAAGCGAGTTAAACAAAAAAATAAGCGAACTTATTAAAAACAAGGACGAAAATTTACCCGACAGCATTTTGAATATGCTTAAAAAGGAAAATTTGAACGAGATAGCGGCAAAAGACGTCGCCGAAAAAATTTGCGGCGAAACCGTTAAAACGCCGCCGCAAGTAGGCGACGGACAAGATAAGGACAAAAGGTAATTTATGCCAAAAAAGACTGCCTTTCGGCAGTCTTTTTTCTTTTATTTTTTTATTTTACTTCGTGCTGTTGGTTTTTGGTTATTACGTCGTGTGCGCCGCCTTCCACTATGCTGGTTGCGGAAACGAGAGTGATTACCGCCTTTTTTTGAAGTTCCGGGATAGTAAGCGCCCCGCAGTTGCACATGGTTGACTTTATTTTAGATGTCGTCACGTTTACGTTGTCTTTAAGCCTTCCCGCATACGGAACGTACGAATCGACGCCTTCCTCAAAGGAAAGTTTTTTCGCTCCGCCCAAATCGTAGCGTTGCCAATTCCTTGCCCTTGCGCTGCCTTCGCCCCAGTATTCCTTATAATAAACCCCGCCTATGCTTACTTTATCAGACGGGCTTTCGTCAAACCTTGCGAAATAACGACCGAGCATAACGAAATCCGCACCCATGGCGAGCGCAAGCGTCACGTGGTGGTCGTAAACGATACCGCCGTCCGAACACACCGGAATATAAACGCCCGTTTCCTTAAAATACTTGTCACGCTCCTTACATACTTCGATAAGAGCGGTAGCCTGCCCCCTGCCTATACCCTTTGTTTCACGGGTTATACAAATAGAGCCGCCGCCTATACCCACTTTAATAAAGTCCGCACCGCATTCGGCTAAAAACCTGAATCCTTCCGCGCTGACTACGTTGCCGGCTCCCACTTTTACGCTGTCGCCGTAACTATCCCTTATCCATTTAAGCGTTATTTTTTGCCAGTCCGAATAACCTTCGGACGAATCGATACAAAGCACGTCAGCGCCCGCATTGACGAGTGCCGGAACACGCTCCTTAAAATCCCTTGTGTTTATCCCCGCACCGACGACGAAACGCTTTGATTCGTCTAAAAGTTCGTCGGGGTTTTGCTTGTGTTCGTCGTAGTCCTTACGGAACACCATCGAAACAAGATTATCGGTTTCGTTGACTATCGGCAAAGCGTTCAACTTATTGTCCCAAATTATATCGTTCGCTTCCTTTAAGGAAACGCCTTCCTTGGCATAAACGAGTTTTGAAAAGGGAGTCATAAATTCTTTGACTTTTAAATCAAGTGACATACGGCTTAAGCGGTAATCCCTACTTGTGACAAGCCCTAAAAGTTTTCCTTCCGCACTTCCGTCGTCAGTCACGGCAACGGTGGAGTGCCCCGTTTTTTCTTTCAAAGCAACTATGTCGGCAAGTGTAGAGTCGGGGGTAATGTTTGAATCGCTTACGACAAAACCCGCCTTGCTTTTTTTGGCTCTTTTAACCATAGCCGCTTCGTCTTCGATACTTTGCGAACCGTAAATAAAGGCTACGCCGCCGGATTTAGCGAGCGCAACGGCAAGTTTTTCACCCGATACCGACTGCATGATTGCCGATACCATAGGTATATTCATAATAATTTTAGGTTGTTCGCCCTTTTTGAACTTAACAAGCGGCGTTTTAAGGCTTACCCTTTCA
>JAXFZW010000117.1:0-4483 GCA_034184645.1 Clostridia bacterium
ATGATGATAAAACTATATCGTACTCAAAGAAGCCCTCATCGTCTTTTGGTTCCATTAGTCCAAGGCCTATTCTGTATGTGTTGGGGATAAAATTACTTAACGGAATTTCTACAGTACAACAGTTATTTCCTTTATTCGTTTTACCGCAATCGTCAATAATACAACTTGCAATCGCTCCGTTTTCTGCAGTAACAAAAGTAAATCTTAAAGAAGTTTTTTCTATTTCGATATGCGATTCCCAAAATACTTTTAGTTTTAAAACATCATCTCGCGTATATTTACCGTCGTCGCTGTCAATAAAATCCACTCGCGTCAAAGTGATTTTTCTATCGCGCTCTAAATACTTGTATCGTCTTGCGTTAGTCAAATCAACAGACTTCGAAAACTCAAGTTTATTAGCTTCGGAATAAACTCCTATACCCTCTTCAACGTCCCCGTCAAAAATCACTTTACCGTGATTTAATACAATTACACGACTACAAAGTTGACGAATAGTGCTCATATTATGCGAAACGTAAAGAATAGTTCTGCCTTCGTCTTTCGATACTTCGCTCATTTTTTCAAGACATTTTTTTTGGAAGTTAACGTCGCCGACGGCTAAAACTTCGTCCATAATCATTATTTCGGAATCAAGGTGAGCCGCAACGGAAAACGCAAGTTTAACGAACATTCCCGAAGAATACCTTTTAACGGGCGTATCGATAAATTGACGGCATTCCGAAAAGTCGATAATTTGTTCCATCTTGCTATCGACTTCCGCCTTAGTCATACCGAGTATCGCGCCGTTAAGGTATATATTTTCTCTTCCGGTAAGTTCGCCGTTAAAGCCCGTGCCGACTTCTAACATACTCGTTATCCTACCGTCGAGTTTTATTTCGCCTTCCGTCGGACCCGTTACCCGTGCGAGAAGTTTAAGAAGCGTCGATTTACCCGCGCCGTTATGCCCTATTATGCCCACACGTTCGCCCTTGTAAATGTTAAGGTCAATTCCGTCAAGCGCCATAAATACTTCGTTTTTACTATGAACTTTTGCGCCGATTTTAAGGTTAGGGTCATCCTTACCGCGAACCCTTGCCCACCAACTTTGAAGGTCGCCCCTTAAAGTGCCGGCAGTAATAAGACCTAGCCTATATCTTTTTTTAAGCCCTGTAATTTGTATCGCGACATCTTGTTCTTCAGTTTCATTCTTACTTAAAGTAGTCAATTCTTCTGCCATAATATCACCTTACACCGTATCAAGGAAGTTCTTTTGCGTTTTGTTGAACGCAACGATTCCGAAAAAGCAAATAATAAGAGTAACCGCCCAACTTATTCCGAAGAAAAGCCACGGCGTAGTGCCGCACCCAAGCCAGCCGTAGCGCATAAGTTCCACTACAGGAGACACGGGGTTACACATAAACACTTTGTACGCAGTAGGTCCAAGCGTTGACGATGCGTAAATAACAGGGGTTATATACATCCACGCCGAAAGAGCAAACGAAACAAGCACAAGAAGATCCCTATACTTAACCGTAAACGATGAAACGATAAGCCCAACGCCCATGCCTAAAAGCGAAAGTTGAATAAGGAACAATGGCGTAAGCGCCGCTATCCAGTTTATTCCGATAAATCCCTCGAATATTGCAAAGTATGCAAAAAAACCTAGGAACATTATAAACTGTATAGCAAAGTTTATACCGTTTGATATAATCGACGAAATCGTAGGTACAAGCCGCGGGAAGTAAACCTTTGAAAAGAGCGCTGCGTTTCCTGCAAGCGACGTTTGACCGGCGTTAAAACTGCCCGTAAAGAAAGTCCAGGTTAAATTACCTATCATGTAGAAAAGTAGCGTCGGAACACCTGCTTCCGCAAGTCCTGCTATATTACCGAAAATAACAGTGTAAATCACCGTGTTAAAAAGCGGTGCTATAACAAACCACAATGGGCCTAAAACCGTCTGCTTATAACGCGTTTTAAAGTCTCGCTGAACAAACAGCCAAATCAGGTCTCTGTACTTCCAGTGTTCCTTGATATTAAGTTTAAATGGGTTATCTTTTGCTTTAATAACCGCAGTCCACTTTTTTTCAGCCATAACAATTTAGTGTTAATCCTTTTTATTTATTCAACTTGTAAAAGTCGTGTATGCTTTCAATTATAAACTGCACTTCATTTTCTTTAAGCGCTTGATGAATGGGGAGGCATAATGTATTGTCCGCAGCATAATCTGCATTTGGGAACTTCCCCTTAAAACCATAGAAGGGAACTCTGTGAAGAGGGAAGTATCTGTAAGTTGTATATATTCCCTTTTCACGCAAAAATCTTGCAAGTTCATCACGCTTGCCGTTTTTGACCTGTACATGGTAAAAGTAATAAGATGTAGAACTGCCTTCTTCTATTGGTAGCGGTAAATCAAGCCATTCAATATCTTTAAGCCCCTTATCGTAAGCCTCATGCACCGCTTTACGCTTTTGCATAAACATAGGCAGTTTTTTAAGCTGCTCCAGCGCCATTGCCGCGGTTACGTTATTCATAATTGCCCTGTGTCCATAACAATTTATATCAAATTCCCACCACTTTTGGGCAACGCTGTTTTCGTATCCGGATTTTGCTTGCAAACCGAAATATAACCACTTGTCAGCCTTTTCACGAAGTTCGGGCGTATTGAAGTGCATAATAGCTCCGTCGCCGCAAACCAAAATTTTCATTGCGTCAAACGACCAAATGCCTATATCTCCAAATGTACCGAGAGCCTTTCCTTTATATGTTGAGCATACTCCCGCAGCGCAATCCTCTATCACTTTAAGGTTGTACGCTTTGGCAAGTGCCATAATTTCATCCATATTGCAAGGGATTCCGCCGTAGTGCAAAAGCAAAATTGCCTTTGTCTTTTTGGTTATAACCTTTTCGATATCTTCCGCCCTTGCGTTAAGAGTGCGCTTGTCCACGTCGCAAAGGACAGCCTTGCTTCCGTTTGCACAAATAGCGTTACCGGCACCCACAAAGCTTATCGTCGGCAAAATAACTTCATCATCCGGCTTAATATCAAGCAGGTGCATTGAAGAGAACAAGCCCTCGCTACAACAGTTAGTTGAAATAACCTTATCGGATGTAGAACCCAAATGTTCGGCATATTTAGCCTCAAATTCAGAGACAAGTTTACCCTTGCCTATCCAGTTTGAATCAAAAACTTCCTTAATACGGTCAAGTTCTTCCTTCCCCAGTGTTGGTTGCATTACATTAATCATAAAATTCACCTTTATTTTATAATCTTTTCGCATCCCATTTTATATTCGATTTTTTTTCACACCCAGGTTGTCCTAATATAATTGAGTTGCTATTCTCAAATTTTTTTGTAACTATTGACTTTGCGCCGACCACACAATTATCAGGCACAAACGCTCCTTTCATAAAAAGTACATCTTGGCCTACCCATATATTATTTCCTAAAATTACGTCTTTGGCTTTATTTATCCTTTGTCCGTTTTCATCCAAAACGGAATGACCGTCGGTATTTCTTATTTGTACATTATATGCAATCAAACATCTGCTACCAATAGTTACTGTTTTCCCTTCCATTGAATCGATAAAAAAGTCTTGTTGACTATCTAAAAAATCACCTATTAATATTTTAGAATTATTTTCACGGCAACTAAAAAACGTTTTCTTAAATGTACAATTTTTACCCGCAGAAACCTTACAATGATTCCCATTAACATTTAAATAGAATTCACTTTCAATAACTCTGTTAAATTCACCGAATTCAACTACGTTATCATTACCGTTTACGCTGATTTTTAAAAATCCGTTATTAACAAAATTTTCGCCTATTACTATTCTATTATTTTTACCCTTTACGGTTATTTCTAAATTCTTTATGGTCCAGTCGGCAGGATCTATAATTACCTCGTTACCTTTATCGACAATTATTTTACAGTGGGACAAATAGGTTGTATTATGTACACCCCCATAAACTTTTGTCTTCATAAAAAACCTTACGATTTTTCTAAACAAAGGATTAATTTTATATAATTTTTTATTGATCCTTTTTATTAACTTAAACATAACTTACGCTTTCTAAAATAAATCCTTTTTTATTAGCTCCAAAAATCCTTTAACAGTCGTATCTTCGGCTGAACATATCCAAGTTTTCGATTGATCAAAATTTTTTATTTTATCGATTTGATTTTCAAATTCAGTTACCGGAATAACTTTTTCTTCCGTATAATACTTTGAATTAAACAGCGCCTCACAGTCGGTTATTAAAACTTTGTTCATACCTATGGCTTCTTCGTCGCGCAAAATAATTCCGTTTGACACGCCCGCTAAAACATTAAGCACTGCCTTACCTTTTTTTATGTAGGAAAGCATTTGCTTATACGGAATAAATTGATTGTAAATTATTTCCGCCCCGGCAATTAGTCTTGCTCGACTGTTGTTCGCCACCAGGAGGTTCCATCAAACCACCACAATGAGTACAACGCCTCCCTGTTCCAACACGACCGCA
>JAXFZW010000118.1:0-4638 GCA_034184645.1 Clostridia bacterium
ACCGACAACCGCATTTCGAGTGCGGCTCGTTACGACCACTTCGATACCTTTCCACGTCGTCGTTTCGCCTTTTAGCAAGTAAAAACGCTGCGCATTTTTACTACGCCTTACGGCGAACTCCTCCTTTTCCCAAAAAATCTTTGCAAGAGCAAATCTTTTTAGGGAGCCCTAAATTACGTTTCGCCTTTTAGCAAGTAAAAACGCTGCGAAAATTTAGCAAATCAACTTCAACGCGCTTAATTATTATACACAATCGGCTAGTATTTTGCAAGGGATTTTACCAAATTTTATTGACAGGTTTAATTAAATACTATATTATTTAAATGTTAAATATAATAATTATATTTAAGTTTAATTAAAGATAGGGGTAAACAATGCATCCGCAACCTATATTAACGTTTACGTTATTTGGAAAGAATATAAGCATTTATTTGTACGGCATATTCATCGCTATCGGTATAATTGCGTGTATGGTGGTGTTCTATCTTTATACGAAAAAGAAAAAGATGAATACCGACGTTCAGGATTTTATTTTTTTTGTCGCAATAATTGCTATTGCCGCCGGATTTTTATTTGCAAAACTTTTCCAAACCTTCTACGATTTTTTGAAGACCGGCACGTTTAACTTCAATAACGCCGGTATAACCGTAATGGGCGGTGTTTTAGGCGGGGCAGGTTCTTTTCTCGCAATTTATTTCGGAGTAGGTGCGCTTATCTTTAAGGGCAAGAAAAAGGGACTTCACATAAAAGAATTTAACAAAATTTTGCTTGCCGCACCGTGTTGTATAACCATTGCGCACGCTTTTGGCAGAATCGGTTGCCTTATGGCAGGGTGCTGTCACGGTAAATATTTAGGTACAAGTCCTGTTGCCGGGGGTATTTGGATGAATCACGATGGGCTGGCAGGCTATTACGTGCCGACGCAACTATATGAAGCGATTTTCCTTTTTGCGTTATTTGCAGTCCTTTCGATTATTTATTTCAAGAACTTTAATTTCACGATGCAAATTTACTTAATTGCTTACGGCATTTGGCGCTTTGTTATAGAATTTTTCCGTGACGATTACCGTGGTGCAACGTTTTTAGGGCTTTATCCTTCGCAATGGACTTCTATTATTTTTATACTTATGGGTGTGGCGATGTTTGTTTTCTACGTGGTTAAAAAAATTCCTTTAAAACTTCAATCTGAAAACGACGTAACCCAAGAGAAAGTAAAAAACGAATAATATAATAGGGAAACATAAACAAAAAAGACTTCGCATAATGCGAAGTCTTTTTTAATTTAATTTCATTTAATAAATTATTCCGCTTTATTTGCAGCGTCTAACTTTTTAGCGAGTTTGGCTTTTTTGTTTGCAGCGTTGTTGTCGTGGATAATGTTTTTAGAAGCCGCTTGGTCGATAATTCTGTACGCGTCATTTAAAGCAACTTTTGCGTCTTCAAGTTTGCCTTCTTTAATTAAAGCGTCAACCTTTTTGATAGCGGTTTTTACAGCGGAACGGATGTTTTTATTCTGTTCCGTTTTCTTATCATTGACTAAAACTCTTTTTTTTGCGGATTTGATATTTGGCATTACTGTATCTCCTTAATTCAATTCGTACGCATAGTATTTTAACACAATAATTACATAAAAGCAACTACATTTTAATCATTATTTTGTGTTTTTCCTTATTTTTCACTAAATAAAGTCGTCAAATCATACATTTAAAATGTGTTAGGCAAAAGTATAGGTGTAATTGACAGCGGGGTAGGCGGTATATCATTACTTGTAAAATTAAATAATGCCTTAAATAACGAAACATTTATTTATTGCGGAGATAATAAAAACGTTCCGTACGGCAATAAATCATATCGCGAACTTTTATCACTTGCAAGTTCAATGGTAATAAGGCTTTTACCTTATAAACCTAAATGCATAATTTTGGGTTGCAATACTTTAAGTCTTACTGTCCGTAAGGATATTGAAGACTTTGCCGGAGTTCCCGTTTTCGGTGTTTTTCCTCCGATCGAAAACGAACTTATTCTCGGAAGAAAAACTATTTTACTTGCGACTGAAAGAACCTGCGATTTTTATAAAAAAATTAGTAAAAGATTATCATTGCACGACAAAAAAAGTTTAACAATTATCCCGCAAAAAAATCTTGCGTCGGAAACGGAAAAGTTTTATACGTCGTTTCAAAATAACCGTACCGTAAATAATGAAAACAGTTGCCTTACGGGTAAGAATTTTTTAAATAAAGCGGGTGAAAGTTTTTATTGTTTCGATAGCGTAGTTTTGGGTTGCACTCATTATGAATTTATAAAAATGCGCTTAAAAAGTACACTTTTAACCACCGATATTTTAAGTGGTGAAGAAAATACGGTAAATGCTGTTAAATTATGGGAAAAAGAGAGCAAAAATGAGAAAAACGACAGTAAAAACAAAGTAATTTTTATAGGGGGAAATTCTACTCAAAACAAAAAACTTTTCAATTCTTTAACAAAAACATTGATTTAGGTGATAATTTATTCCTAAAAAGTTCAAATTTTTTATAAAAAGTGGTTGACAGTGGTTAAAAGTGGTGATACAATATCTATACAACAACAAAAGGGGGTAAACTGCTTTGGCAACGGATAAAAGTTATTTGCATCAATTAGACGCAAAAAACAGAATGCGGCTTCCCGCAAAAATCCGTGAAGAACTCGGCGACGACTACTATATAACCGTCGGTGTAAGCGGTTGCCTTAACGTTTATACCGAAAAGCAAATGCAGGACGTAATTGCTTTTTGCGATAGCGTTGATCCTTTTAATGAAGCGCAAATGAGACCTGCCAGGGCGATAAAGTATTATCTTACTCATCCTGAAGAAGACGCACAAGGGAGATTTATTCTTCCGGACAAGCTTAGGGCATTCGCTAAAATAGTAAAAAACGTTATTGTTTATCGCGGACCGGCTTGCGTTGAAATATGGGCAGAGGAAGTGTTTAACGCTATGTTTGCTCCTGAAAATATCGACTTCGGAGCGCTGTCGCAAATATCCGACAAATTCAAGAAAAATGTCTGAGTTAAAACACGTACCGGTACTTTTGAAAGAGTGTATCGAAGGCTTATGCATAAAGCCTGACGGAACGTATTTTGACGGAACGCTGGGCGGTGGCGGACACTCCTACGAAATTTTGAGAAAAAGTTCTCCTGGCGGCAAGCTTATCGCGACCGATCTTGACGAATATGCGATAGGCAGGGCAAGTGAAAGGCTCAAAGAATTTGAAGGAAGATTTGTTTTAGTAAAAGATAACTTCAAAAACTTTAAAAAAATAAAAGAAGAT
Organism: Clostridia bacterium; assembly: GCA_034184645.1. Lineage (GTDB taxonomy): Bacteria > Bacillota > Clostridia > Christensenellales > Borkfalkiaceae > UBA1259. The sequence continues at coordinate 3,307 of JAXFZW010000118.1, forward strand.
CTGAATATAGGCGGCTTTGACGGAATATTACTTGATTTAGGGGTATCAAGTTTTCAGCTTGATGACAAAAGCAGGGGTTTTTCGTATATGGCGGAAGATGAAACGCTCGATATGCGTATGAATCGTGAAAATCCGCTTACGGCCGAAAAGGTAGTAAACGAATATACCGAAAAGCAACTCATAAATATTTTAAGTGAGTATGGTGAAGAACGTTTTGCGGTTAAAATAGTCAAAAATATCGTAGAACGTAGAAAAATAAAAAGAATTACCACGGTAGGCGAATTAAATAAAATAATAACGGATTCGATTCCTAAAAAATTCCAGCAAAGCGGACATCCTTCAAAAAAGACGTATCAGGCGTTAAGGATTGAAGTAAACGGAGAACTCGACGGGCTTTACGAAGTGATTTTCGATATGGTCAGGGGACTTAAAAGTAAAGGAAGAATTGCAATTATTACCTTTCATTCGCTCGAAGACAGAATAGTAAAAAGAGCGTTTAAAGAACTTGAAACCGACTGTATATGTGATAAAAGTTTACCCGTTTGCGTATGTGGTAAAAAGAAGGAAATAAACATTATAACAAAACATCCGATAGTGGCGGATGAAAACGAACTTGAACACAACGGCAGGGCGAAATCGGCAAAGCTGAGAATCGCCGAAAAAATATAAAAGGGAAGGAAAAACAATGATTACTGCAAGGCGTGAAAACAATTACGGTTCTTTTAATGAAGAAAGGGGTAATGTTGCGGTTATGGAACGTGAAGTTGCGTCAACCGAGGAAAAAAAGCCCACCCGTCAGGAAAGTATTGACGAAGTCAGGGAAAGGATGAAAAAGAACCTTGCCATGATTTTGAATTACGATAAGCCCGAAGCGGTAGTCGAAGAACCTGTTAAAGAAGTTGAAAAAAAGGTTGAAGTCGTAAATAATGTAAAAGACGACGATATTCGTCCGACGACTACTACAATGCAGTTTGGCGACGGCGACGTCAACCAAATGTTCAATGAACTAAAAAAGGAAGAAACAAAGGCTCACGCCGTTTCAGGGAAAACAAAGTTTGCTCTTGTTCTTTATGCGCTTGCGGTTACAGTTATTCTTGCGCTTATTATTATCAATACCGGCGTTCTTTCGCTTATCAAAGGAAAATCAGAATTAAAGCAGTCCGAACTTTCAGATGCAATTTCCGAATATAACAGGGTGAACGAAGAACTTTCTCTCCACGGAGACGATTACGTTGAAAGCGTAGCCGAAGACATTGGAATGGTAAAATAAATCATAAAACGACTTTTACTCTAATATAATTTAATAATATGAAAAGAGTAAAAGAAGTAAAG
>JAXFZW010000119.1:0-5743 GCA_034184645.1 Clostridia bacterium
CCAGGTAATCGGGTTGCTTGCGGCTTATGTGTTCGCGGAAAATTTTTTCGACGAAGCTGTTTAGGTCGTCGCCGCAGACCAACGTTTTCAATTCGTGTTGCGTCAGCGTGAAGAAATCGCCCGTCGCAACAATCATATCACAGCCGCGCAGAATTTTTTCAGCCGCCGCCCGCGACAAAATTTTTTCGACGGCAAAACTTGAATCGTCGGACTCGGTAAAAAATCGGCGGTAATGATTCAAGCCAATAATCGTGTGGCGCGTGTTCTTCCACATCCAATAAAGCGCGGTTATCTCGTTTAGGTAGCGATTGAGCGCGCTGATATTGTCGCCGGTGTCGTCGCCCGCGTAGCCGAATTTTTCCGTAGCGGTCGCGTGCCCGGCGTGAATGATTCGATAACCTTCGTGCAACACGTTTAGCTTGGCGTCCTTGTGCGTGACGACGTAGACGCAAAAATCTGCGCGGGCGAATTTTTTCAGCAAAGTCCAGTTGCCATTGACGGCGGCGAAGCGTTTGACTTCGGCGAAAACATTTTCGTTAGCCGCGAGCCAACTTTCGAGTTCGGAGCCGTGTCGCACGAACGTCAAAATATTTTCGCTCAAGCTGTCGGTGTCAATCAGCGCGTCGATAAATTCGGCGGGCTTGCGTTCGGCAGTCAAAACCAGCGCGTCGTAGTGTCTGAATCGGTAAGCGTCGGGCGTCCGATAAATTTTCGCGATACTCGGACGCGGTAAAAATTATTCTCAATAAAGCGAAAACCGAACCCGAACTTAAAAAGCGTATTAAGGGTGTGGTTGCCGAACTTATAAAGGCGGATAAAAAGTACGACGTGGCGCTTGAAATCGCACTTGCGGCGGCAGCGCAAAACATTGTCACCGCCAACACCGAAGACGCTAAATTTTTAATCGAATACTTAAAGAAGAACAATTACGGCAGGGCGACTTTCCTTCCCATTACTTCCGTAAAACCGAGGCAAAAAAGTTTGCAGGCGGAATCTGCGCTAAACGAACGCGGCGCTTTGGGACTTGCCGACGAAATAGTGTCGTTTGACAGAGAGTACGAAAACATAATAAGCAGTTTACTCGGCAATACGCTTATCGTTGACAATATTTCAAACGCAAGGCTTATCGCCGAAAAATACCGTTTCGCATTTAAAATCGTAACTTTGGACGGCGACGTGTTCGCAACTCAAGGTTCGATGTCAGGCGGTTCAAGGGCGCACGGTACGGGCATATTGTCCGGCGATCGCCGTGCTGACGACGCTGAAAACGAACTTAAAGCAAAGCAGGCGGAAATGGATAAACTCCGTGCTCAAAAGACGGCTGCCGAAAAGGAAAGGGATAAATCGCTCGACGACTTATCCGTAATTAACGATATGTACGACGGAAAGCGTCAGCAACTCGCGGCGGTAAGGGAAAAACTTACGGCTGTTGAAAGTTCGCTTATCGAAGTCGGCAAGGACATGGAAAATACCACCGACCTTATCGAAGAAATCGAAAAGCGCATAACAAGGCTCGACGAAGAATATTCCGCAGTTTCTTCGGGCGGAAAGGAACTTGAAGAAAGAAGAAAAGGCGCTAAAAAGCGTGCGGACGAGCATGAAGCGGAATTTGAAGAATTAAGGAAGTCGCGCGATAAGGTAAACGACGATTTAAGTTCTACTCAAATAAACGTCGCCGAACTTAAAGCCCGTGTGACTGCGCTTACCGAAGACAACGCAAGGCTTTCGTCGTCGATTATCGATGCGGAAAAATCCAACGTCGATTTGAATAACAGCAATGACGGCGCAAGGGAAATTATCGAAAAAATAAAACTTGACCGTGAAAAGGTTGCGCTCACTAAGTCCGAGCAGGATAAAATCAACGGATTAAGGGAAAAAATAGCGGGTGTTGAAACCGAAAAGACGAATTTAAAAGGAAAACTCGACGCAAACGACGCTAAAAAACAAAGTATTACCGACGAAATCAACACGCTTACCGAAAAGAAGCATAACGAAGAAATCGCTATCACCAAGATTGATTCCGACCTTGAATACTTACAGCAAAGCGTATTTGAAGATTATCAGGAAACTTACGAAACGGCAGTCAAAGTGCGTGCCGAAAATTACGACGCCGCTTTCGGCGAAAAGGAAATCGTAAGGCTAAGAAAACGCCGTTCTTCACTTGGGGCAATAAACGCTGCGGCTATCGACGACTTTAAAACTCTTAAAGAGCGTTACGACGAAATGGTAGCAGAAAAAGAAGATATCGAAAAGGCCGAAAAAGACCTTCGCGAAGCGATTGAAAAAATCAAAGGCGAAATGATTTCGCAATTTGACGAAGGATTTAAAAAGATTAACGAAAACTTCCAAAGAATATTCAAAGAACTTTTCGGCGGCGGCAGGGCAATGCTCGAACTCGATTACACCGAAACCACCGATAAACTTGAAGCGGGCGTTGAAATTATCGCAGAACCTCCGGGAAAGCGTTTACAAAAACTTTCGCTTCTTTCGGGTGGCGAAAAGGCGCTTACCGCAATAGCGATACTTTTCTCGATATTAAAACTTCGTCCTATGCCTTTCTGTGTACTCGACGAAATAGAAGCAGCGCTCGACGAAGCGAACGTCGACAGATTTGCAAGGTATTTGCAAAAATTCTCCGAAGAAACGCAGTTTATCGTTATTACGCACAGAAAGCCGACCATGGAAATGGCGGACTCGCTTTTCGGCGTAACCATGCAGGAAAAAGGCGTATCTAAAATGGTATCGGTAAAACTTTCGGACGTAGCGTCTTTTGACGATCAATTAGCATAGTATCGGTGATATATGGGATTTTTCAGTAAATTAAAAGCGGTGCTTGTTAAAACCCGCGACGGACTTTCAAAAAAACTTAATGCACTTTTTACGGGCAATAAGCTTGGCGACGAGTTTTACGAAGAACTTGAAGACGTGCTTATTTCCTCCGACGTTTCGGTAAACACCGCCGTTGAAATTGTCGACAGCATAAAGGAGCGTGCGGTCAAGGAAAAGTTAAAGGATAAGGATTACGTAATGAACCTTCTTAAAGAAGAACTTTACGATACCTTGTCTTATGCCGACGCGCTCGATATTAAACCGCCGACGATTATAATGCTTATCGGGGTAAACGGGGTTGGTAAAACGACTACAATCGGCAAACTTGCGCACAAATTTTCAAAGGAAGGCAAAAGCGTGGTAATTGCCGCAGCAGATACTTTCCGTGCGGCTGCCGCCGATCAACTTTCGGTTTGGGCTGACAGGGCAAAAGTCAGAATTATATAGCAGGAAGAAGGTGCCGACGCCGCATCGGTAGTGTTTGACGCCATTTCTTCGGTAAAGGCAAAAAAGACGGACGTTCTTATTATCGACACCGCAGGAAGACTTCACGTAAAAACCAATCTTATGGAAGAACTTAAAAAAATCGACAGGGTTGTAAAACGTGAGTATCCCGAGGCGAACTATTATAAGTTGATTGCGCTTGACGCGACGACAGGTCAAAACGCATATAATCAGGTTAAGGATTTCGGCGACGCAGTCGGCGTTGACGGTATAGTCCTTACAAAACTCGACGGAACGGCAAAGGGCGGATTTATCGTTTCGCTCTCCTATGAACTCGAAGTTCCCGTGGTTTACGTCGGTACGGGCGAAAAAATCGACGATATTGAAGATTTTGACGCAAAGGACTTCATCGAAGGGCTTTTTGAATAAAGTAAAACAAAAAAAGGGGACTGTATTCAGTCCCTTTTATTTATATATTATATAATGTTTACCTTTGGTTTTTGAACTTTGACGGCGGACAGCCGTAGTATTTTTTAAATTCCTTTGAAAAGTAGTAGGGGGAAGAGTATCCGCACTCATATGAAATTTGCGCGATGCTCTTTTCGTTTTTAAATGAGTTCAAAAGTTCTTTTGCGTGCAGCATTCTCAGCGACGTGACGTACTCTATGGGCGATTGCCCCGTTTCTTCCTTGAAAATTCTTGAAATGTACGAAAGCGAGTAAAACATTTCGTCGGCAATTTTTTTAAGCGAAAAATCCACGTTCAGATGGTCGGTTTCGATTTTGTCGAGTATAAGTTTTACTTTTTCCTGACGCTTACTTTGAACGAAGTTAAACGAATTCCTTTCGGCGGCTACTTCGCAAAAGAAAGAAATAATATTCGGCAAATAGTAAGAAAGGCTTCTTTTAACGGGGTTTTGAGCCGTATTTATCATATCGATGAGTTTGTGTTTAAGCCCCGAAGGGTTTTTCATCGTGTAAAAAAAGTTTTTATCCGAAAGTTTTGCACAGGAAACAAGTTTTTCAACGTCCCTGCCGTAAATGTTGAACCAAATATATTCCCATGGGTCGTCTTTATCAGGGTAGTAGCACGCACTTTGACCGTCTTCGTTTGCGTTGGGTGAAAGATAAAAAATGGTATTTTCCGTGATTTTGTATTTCTTTTTGTTTTTTTCAACGTACCCGGAGCCTTTAAGAACAAAATGCAGTCTATGTCCGTCTTCCTTTAAGTTGTATGTCGGCGGTTTTTCGGGTACGCATTTTTCGTAACCTATAAAGTAAGGGTATAAACCCATTTTTATATCGTCGTCGATAAAACGCGAAAAATGGTTAATTAAAATATCATCCGTTCCGTTAAACTCAACGATTTTGACGTTGTTTTTCATAAAAACTCCTAATTTTAGTAAATGCTTTTTTTACTGTAAAAAGTGAAAAAAACACAAAAACAATGGTTTATAAGGAAATTTACAGTAAAAAAAATGTATTTTCTTTATGATATTGCTTTTTTACTCTATTGTCAATAATTTTATTGAAAAAAAAGTATTACCATTGTAAAAAAAATACATTTTTTGTAAAATTTGCTTATTGACATGATATATGTGTAATTATATAATAAAATTTGTATAGGGGAAAGTATGCCGTTTTAGGCATTTCTCTTTAAGACTAACGTTTAAGGCAGAGGGGAAAATGAAGTTCAGAAAAATTGCTTTTATTTTGTCCATAATTATCGGTTTAACCATGCTTGGCGGATGTTTGCAAAACGGGCATCTTGAATTCGGTTTTTCAAAGTCGCAAAGCAGTTCGAGTTCCGGTGGTGGTGAAAACGGCACTATTTTTGTCGATTTACACTCACTTATGCCGTCGGCAAACGAAAGACCGACCGTAGATAATCCTAACCCCGTCAACGCGTCGAGAAATATTGCGCGTGCTTTTGCGGCTCAAACGGGTGTTGCGGTCGAGTGGGCGTCCGACTACGGCAAACCTACTGCGGGGCTTGAAAGCATGCGTACCTGGTTCGTCAACCAAATGAGCGTAGATAAATGCCCTATAATCGGTTATTCGGCAGGTACGGGATTACAGGAAACTAACTGGTATCTCGATCTTACCGAATACCTTGAAAGGCCAAACAAGTACGTTGAAGGTAACGAACGTTGGAAGGACCTTTTTGAGGATTGGGTTTGGGACGCACCCGAAGTAAAGGATGCAAACGGTAAAATCGTTGCTATTCCTATTCTTTTGCACGCAGGCACGGCAACCGCAATTTATTACAATAAATCATTAGTATCGTCAGAATCTGCCAACTGGCAGGAATTCCTTAACACTCAGTATGCGCTCGAAGCAAAGGGCGTACAATTCCCGTATATTCCTTATACGGGTGAAATGACTATCGGTCTTTACACTTGGCCGATAAGGTTTTCCATTTCTCCCGGATACACTAAAAAACTTATCGACTTACCGCTTAGTGAAGGCGG
>JAXFZW010000120.1:0-4250 GCA_034184645.1 Clostridia bacterium
CGAAAACTTGCTTATTCGGCTTGTTAAAACGCACAAAAATACAAATACTGACAATAAAACTTAACCGTCAAATTAAAAAACCGCTTTTAACGACGTTTTAATTTGGCGCAAAAGTATCGTGAAAGAAGGATAAAGTTATGAATCCGGTATCAACAATTTTTAAGTATTTCAGAAGGCACAAAGCGTTTGCGATAGTAACGCTTGCATTTGTTATGCTTGTTTCCGGCGGCTTTGTGGCGTTCAAGATGATTTTGAACGGCATGGCGGAAGCGCCGTCGATTGAGCGCGCAGGCGCAAACTTCGAGTACAGTACGGTAAGTTCGCTTAAAAGCGATTTTTACGTCACCCCCGAAGAACTTGAAAAGTCAATAAACGATTACGACGACGGTCAGGCATGGAATGTATACAAACGTGCTTACTTCAATTTTCTTAATACACCGAAATACCGTATACTTACCACGGGCTCAACGCTTGCGGCAGGTATTAACGTTTCTATTTTTAACGAAAAGAAATTCGACGGCACAAACTTTTACATGCACATCGTTTCCGACGGCGGAAACAGCACCTTTTCGGCTGCTTCAAACAATGAAACCGAACACTTTATTTACGTCACCGACGATAACGCTAAAAACGTTGCGACGGTAAAACGTTATACTTTCGGCACGGGCAAACTCAAATCAAAGGACGTAATCACCGAAAAAGACTATATGTTCAATTTCGGCGTTCTCCCCTACGCTGCATGCAACTTTATTATTCGCGAAAACACCATCACCGCTTCCGATTGGAGTTACGATGAGGAAAGCGGACTTTACAAAATATCGATGACGCTCGACCCCGTTGCTTCGACCACGGGACTTACAAAACAAATGTATAGGATTTCGGGCACGGACGCAACGTATGAAGGCGGTGCGGTAAAATATATCGCCTATATCGATTCGTCGTTTATACTCCGTAAAACTAAAATAATTGAAAATTACAGCGTTTCAACCATGGGACTTACCTTTGCGGGCAACTCGAACACTTCGGACGCTTTCTACTACGTCGGCGACGAAAACTTTTTTGAACTCGCCGAAAACGAAAAATACGACTTGAAAGATATTCCCGTACAGGAAGACGATCAGGAAGTCGCGTTCACCAAACAACTTTCGGGAAAAGCGGTTGACGTTCTTATTAAAAAGGGCGTAAACGCCGACCTTGATCTTTCCGCTGCCGGAATAGATTTAAGCGGAAGACTTCAAATTATTTTCGGCAACCCCGTTCTTGTAAAATTCGACGCGACAATAGACGGAAAAAATATCTCCGCATATCTTTCGCTCGACGAACACAAAAGCGGTGTAATTATCGTAAATTACGACGGACTGAATTTAGGTCTTTCGTTCAACAGGCTGGGCGACGTTATTTCCAAACTTTTATCTTCGTTCGGCGTTGATCTCGGCGGCATGGACGTCGGCGCAATCGTCGACAATATTGACATTACCGGAATCGTAAGATCCTTCGGCAACGTTAAGGGCGTTAAACTTTCGGAAACGGAAGTCGTTTTCGAACCCAACCTTAACAGCACGGGTATTCCGCTTGACGTCCCCTTCAAAATGATTGTGACCGACGGCGAAATAAGTTCTTTCGGAATCGATAATCAGGACGTTTTGGGAAAAACCGTTTACCTTTCGCTTACACCTTCGGAATCGGAACTCGACGTTGAAAAACGTTCTATCGACAACTCGGTAAGCGACCTTACCCCCGCCCTTGACTTTTTGACGGACGACAACTTCGCTTTCGGTTGGCTTACGGATGTAATAAACAACAAAGCAGTCAGCGTTGACGTTTCCGCAAACGTTTTGGGGCACGAACTTAACGGCACGGTAAAACTCGACTTCAACAATGGACTTAAATTTTTAGCGGAAGTCAACTTTGAGGGAATTGACGTTTCGGCTTACTACGGAGATGAAGAAGTTCTCGTCAAAATCGGCGACGTACTCCTTTCGGTTGACGTTGAAACGCTTAAAGGTTATATACCCGCCTCGCTTTTCGACTCTGTGAAAGAAGGACTCGGCGACGTTAAAGATATTATTAAAACGCTAATCGCTTCGATTATTTATAACGAAAACGAATTAAACGTATCATATAAAGATTTCAACGTTTCACTCGGCAACGACGAAATCAATTTCACGTATCAGGATAAGGTCAGCGCAACCGTATCGGGAATTTCCGGAGAAACGGGTGTTGTCCGCCCCGTGGGGAACGTCGTAAAACTCGACAGTACGTTCTCGCTTAATTTCCTTGAAAGCGTACTAAACAGCAAAACGCTTTCGCTTGATTTAAGCGCGGCCGTATTCGGAATCGATATGGCAGGAAAAGTCATGGTTGACTTTAACGAAGGAATTAAGGTCGCCGCAGACGTTTGCGTTGACGGACTTGACGTTTCGCTTTTCTATGCCGACGAACAGATTTTTGTTAAAGCCGGCGACGTAGCGGTAACCGTCAGTACCGCAACGATTAAAGATTACGTTTCAGTATTTACCGATAAACCCCTTGATTTATCTATCGGCGACGATTTAATCGGCACGATAAAGGCGATTCTCGATACTCTTTCATATAAGAACGAAGGCGTTTCGGTTTCGTTTGAAGATGTTGAAGTTACGGTGGCTTCAAACGTAATTTCGGTATATTATCAAGATAAAGTGACCGCAAGCATATCAAACGTTACGAGCGGAGAACCAGTTCTTCCCCCTGTCGGCGAATACGCAAATCTTTCGGGACTTAAAGAACTGATTGAAAACATCTGGGCACAATTCGACAACCGCTACTTTACTATAAACGGTTCGGTTACGGTTAAAAACGTCGGAATCAGTTTTGCGGACGTAAAAATTTACAATTTCGGCAACATTGAAAACCCGACTGCTTCGTTTAACTCCGGTACGATGGATATAAGCGGATACGTTTATATTACCGCAAACGGAACGACGCATAAATTATTCGTCGAATACAGAGCAGGCGTTCTTTACGTTGTTTACAATGACGAATTACGTGTAAAACTTACCCGCTCGTCACTTGACTACATTGTCGAATTATTTAAGAACGAATATAAAAACATTATACAGCGTTTGAATTACAGCGATATTCTTTCTTCAACCGACACTTTGACAAAATTCAAAGATTACAAATTTACGATAGGTTCTGTCGGAAAAATTCTTAAAGGTCTAACGGTTGAAAACGGCGCTGTCGGTTTGCAAATTTTAGCAAGCGATTTCGGATTTACGGACATGGTTTCGCTCACCGCAAAAATGTCGGACGGAAACCTTGCGCTTGACGTAAAAGTCGGTGAAAACAGCGGCTTAATTGCCCTTAATAACACTCCGTTTAACAGGGTTGCAGTTCCTTCCGGAACGTTCATCGACCTTTCGGGAATAACCGGACTCGTCGAAGGCCTTATAAACGCAATCGAAAAAGAACCTGCCGAATATTACCTTTCGGGTACGGCAAAGATAAATATTTTATCGCTTAAAACCATAAGCGTTAATATGGACGCCGCAATAAGGCTTATTGACAATGCCGACGGCGGTAAGGACATACAAGCCGTCGCTCATATTTCGCTTTACGACTGGACTGTTTCGACCTTTGCCGGTTCGTATATCAAGTGCGGCGAAGGCACGCTTATTTACAAAGACGGAAGGTTTTATATAAGACGTATCAACAAGAGTCATTTCTTCGGATGGAACACCGATTCCGACACAAAACGTTCAATGTCGAGAGCATATTTCTCCGAAAACTTTATGTCACAACTCGGTTTCTTTATGGGGCTTACCGATACTATTCTTAAAGAATTCTCGTCCAGCACCAACGAAATGAAAGTTGAAAAAGTTATAAAGAGTTATTCTGTTTCCGGCGGAAATCACCAAATCGTTTTAGACGGTTCGGAAATCGCAGGCAGCAGTATTCTCGGCGATATGACCGCAACCATTACTGCGGCAAACAAACAACTTACTAAACTTTCGCTTACCGCACCTATTAACATTCTCAGTATGAAACTGAACGTTGAACTTAACCACGAGATAAACAAAACGGGTATTGACTATTCCGAAATAACCGGACTTAATGCGTCATCTTTCAGTTATCAAGGTTAAGCCTGAACAAATAAAAATCCACCAGCCTAGCTGGTGGTTTTTCTTTTTCGGGCAATTAGCCCTTAACTATTCTGGCTTACGCACAAGTGCGTATTTAAACGACCTGCCAGTCTCGCACCTTTTACCTGC
>JAXFZW010000121.1:0-12483 GCA_034184645.1 Clostridia bacterium
CTGACTTGCGGAAGGAAGTATAAATCCGCTTTTGGTTTTTTCTTCCTTTTCAAGACTTTCGACTACTACTTTGTCGAATAAAGGTTTTACTTTCATAAATCCGGTTGCCTCCTAAAATTTAGCACTCTTTATCTTTAAGTGCTAAATTCTATTATATACGCCGTAATTTTTTTGTCAACCCTTAAAGAGCAATTATTATAAAAAAAATAAAAAATCCGTCGAAAATCGGCGGATTTAATTATTCAATAATGTTATTAGGCATTTTACGGGGTGACGCGGTTGATGTCTCTCGGGAACATAGCGGTTTCCCTGACGTTCTTTCTGCCGAGCAAATGCATCGTAAGTCTTTCAAGACCTATACCGAGTCCGCCGTGGGGCGGTGCGCCGTATTTATGCAACATAAGGTAAGTTTCAAATTCTTCGGGGTTCATGCCGCATTTAACCATTTTCGCAACTTGTTCGTTGTAGTCGTGTATTCTTTGACCGCCCGAGGTGATTTCAAGCCCACGGAACAAAAGGTCAAACGACAAGGTGTATTCGGGGTCTTCGGGGTCGTCCATCGTGTAGAAGGGGCGTTTTTTGGAAGGATAATGCGTGATGAAAATAAAATCGCTGTTAAGTTCCTTTTTAGCATACTTTCCGAGAAGCGATTCTTCTTCGGGGTCAAAGTCCTTCATGTCCGACGGGGTATAGTGGAATTTTTCCATTATAAGTTTTTTCGCGTCCATAAACTTCATGGTCGGAATTTCGGTTATTTCGGGAATATCTGCCTTTAACAGTTCTACTTCCGCCGCATACTCGGTTTTGAGCAAGTTCATTATATATTTGAGCGCGCCCGTTTCCATATTCATTATATCTTCAAACGAGTTGATGAAACCCATTTCAAGGTCCATTGAAATATATTCGTTAAGGTGACGCGAAGTATCGTGATGTTCCGCACGGAATACGGGTGCGATTTCAAACACGCGGTTATAAACGCCGACAAGCGCTTGCTTGTAAAGTTGTGGGCTTTGCGCAAGGTAAACTTGTTTGCCGAAGTAGTCGAGCTTAAAAACGTTAGTACCGCCTTCCGCACCGGCAAAGTTTATTTTCGGGGAACGGATTTCGGTAAAACCCTGACCTGCAAGATATTCTCTGAAACCCCTTGCAATGCCTTCCTGTAATTTGAAAATAGCACGTTCTTTCGGGTTTCTGAGCGAAACGGGACGAAGGTCTAAAATAGTGTTTAACTGTATTCCGTCAAGTTGTTTTTTGTTGATAACGATAGGCAAAATTTCTGCCGGAAGGGAAAGGATTTTGATGTCGTGAATCTGCATTTCAAACCTGTCGTTTCCTTTTGCGTCCGTGCTTTTTACGATTTTACCGAAAACCCTGACGCAGGCTTCTTCTTTTAACCTTTCGTCCCAGCGGTAATCCGAAAATTCGGGAGCGTAAACGCATTGAATAAGGTCCCTTGCGGTTCTTATTATCACAAACGAAAACCCTGTCATTTCCCTTATGCGGTGAACGTAACCGCTTATGGATACGACTTGATTTTCATAGTTTTTAAAGTCGCTGAAAGCGACGTCTTCCGTTTTGATTGTGCCGTCGATTTTACTCATAAGTTTCTCCTGATTAACTTGCTTTATTATAACACCGCCGCTACTTTTTACGCAAGCGTTTTAACTGTCTTTTGAGTTTCATATAAAAATGATTAAAAAGAAAGAATAAATTCTTGTAAAAATAAATATTATATGATAAAATAATTTTGAACTACACATAGGGTACGCGCGCAAAAACGCAATTATTACGTGAGGTAAAATTATGAAAATCGCCGTTTCGGTAGAATCAACGCACGATCTTCCCAAGGAATATTTGACAAAGTACGACATTAAAGTTATTCCGTTTGAAATTATTTTGGGGGACGAAACTTTTAAGGACGGTGAAAAAACCACTGCCGAAATGTTCGCTTACGTGGACAAGTACGGAATACTTCCCAAAACAAACGCTATCAACGAATATACTTATACCGAGTATTTTGAATCACTCAAAAAGGAATACGACGCCGTCGTTCACATTTGTCTTTCAAGCGGTATAACTTCAACCGTAAACAATGCGATAAACGCCGCTAAAAACGTTTCCGACGTTTATATCGTCGACAGCAAGTCGCTGTCAGCCGGAATAGGGCTTCTCGCAATTTACGCAAGGGAACTTGCAAACGCAGGCGTGCCTGCTGCGGAGATTGCCGCTTGCGTGCAAAAAAGGGCTGAAAAAGTTCAGACGAGTTTCGTAGTTGAAAGGCTTGATTACCTTTATAAAGGCGGTAGGGCGAGCGGTTTCCAACTTCTCGGCGCAAATATTTTGAAAATTCGTCCGAGACTCGTTCTTAAAGACGGCAAAATGTTTTCGGATAAAAAATATCGCGGAGACATGGGGTCGGTTATCGCAAAGTACGGTGCGGATATTCTTTCCGAATACAATACCCCCGATTTGGCAAGGGTGTTTATCACTTATACTTCCGCAACCGAACAGATGAAGGCTGCCGCACAAAAAGTTTGCGAGCAGGCAGGTTTTAAGGAAATAGTTCATACTTTTGCGGGCGGAACGATTGCAAGTCATTGCGGTGCGAATACGCTTGGTATTCTTTATTTTAACGACGGCGACAAGTAAGTCGTTTCCCTTTTGCCAAAACTTGCAAAAACGGTCGTTTTTACGCCGAAAATTGTATAATTTGACAATTATCCGTTGCAATTCCATTTCTTTTATGATAGAATAAAACGGAAATATAAAGTTTAAGGAGTAATGTTTATGTTTAACTTACTTTCATTATGGGATGATTACAGCACGGTATTTATTCTCGGAATAGTGGCTGTGGTGCTTATCGCGGCGATAATCGTTTTAACGGTTTTCTACGTTAAATCGGTTAAAAAGTCCGCAGGCGTTAAGGACGTCGCTAAGGCTGCGCCCACAGCAAGCGCAATTCCGCAAAGGGCTGCCGAAAAACCCGTAGAAGAAAAGGTCGAAGAACCGAAAGAAGAAAAGGTAGAAGAGCCGGTTAATGAACCCGCTCCTGTTGAAGAAGCGAAGGAAGAACCTGTGGAAGAAAAGGTTGAAGAACCTGTGGAAGAAAAGGTTGAAGAACCCGTGGAAGAAAAGGTTGAAGAACCTGCTCCCGCAGTTGTTCCCGCACCCGAAAAAGCGGAAGAACCGGTAGAAGAAAAGGTAGAAGCGCCTGTTGAACAACCCGCTCAGACCGAAGAAAAGAAGGAAGAACCTATGAAAGAAGAAAAACCCGCAAAGGCTGCCGCTAAAAAGACTGAAAAGAAACCCGCCGCTAAACCTGAGCCCAAAGCACCCGCTAAGGATGACAAACCCGTAAAAGCGGCTGCTGCGACGACCGCAACCGCTGCGGTAGCTACTGCTGCGGCAACCAAAAAAACTACCGCTAAAAAGCCTACCGGCAAATGGATAGTTGAAATTAAGAAAGAAGGCGAGTATATGGCTAAGCTTTCCGCACTCAACGGCGAAGTAATGTTGTCAAGCGAAACTTACACCACCGAAGAAGGCGCAAAAAGCGGTATCGAAACGATAGCGAAAGCCATTGAAAGCGGCGAATTTATTATCTATCAAGATAAGAGCAAGGAATATTACTACAAACTCAAAAACGCACAGAACAGATTCCTTTGCGCCGGCGAAATTTACAAGACGAAAGATCAATGCCTTAAAGCCGTTGAATCGGTTAAGCGTATTTACAAGGATGCTGCAATCGTTCCCGAACTCGTTGAAGGCGACAAGTACATTGAATATACTCCCGAAAAAGATCCCAAATACGAAGTAAAGAAGGGTTTTGAAGGTAAGTGGAGAATCGAACAGGACGAAGAAGGAAGATATTCCGCAAAAGTTTATGCGTCCAACGGTCAGGTAATGCTCGGTACCGAAGGTGTTTCGTCCAAGAAGTCCGCTATTGCGTCTATGGAAAACGTTAAAAAATACGCTGCCGAAGGCAACTTCGTTATCGATAGGGATAAGTTCGGAAGATTCTACTTCAAACTCCGCAACGCTCAAAGGTCTGTCGTCTGCATAGGCGAAGCGTACGACTCGCTCGATACCTGCACAAGCGCGCTTGAAACGGCGAGAAGATACGCGGCTACCGCCGTTCTCGTTGAAGACGAAAAGAAGGAAGAAGTAAAACCCGCTGAAAAACCTGCGGAAAAGAAAGCACCTGTAAAGGCAACCGAAAAACCCGTAGAAAAGAAAGCAACCGCAAAAGCGGCTGAAAAACCCGCAGCGGAAAAGAAACCCGCCGCTAAAACGGCTGCAAAACCTGCGCCGAAAGCGCCTGCAAAAACCGGCACGGCGGTTAAAAAGCCGACTGCTACCGCTAAAAAACCGGCTGCTAAAAAGTAAAAACCTAATAAAATATAAAAGTCCGTCGCTTTTGCGACGGATTTTTTATTTATTTTGGTATTATAAAGAAAAATTTTTAAGATTGAAAAAATCCTTGACAAAAAGGGAAAGTTATTGTATTATATAAAGGCTTAAAGAAGAAGTGACCCTTCTCGCCGACTTAAAAGGTTAAGTTCGGCTCAATAAAATCAAAGGCAAAAGCCTTTATTTTATGTTCGGGTTGCTGTATTTTTAAGCGGCTCGTTTTTTTTTCGTAATTTTGCGCAGTTTTGCGTGAAAAATATTTAAAAGAGGTATAAAACCATTAATAAAAAAGAGCATCAGATCAACGGTGAAATCCGTGACAGGGAAGTACGCCTTATAGGCGAGGACGGCGAACAGCTCGGCATTATGTCGGCGCGTGACGCTCAAAATATTGCCGACGAAAAGGGGCTTGACCTTGTTAAAATTTCACCCAGCGCAAATCCGCCGGTCTGTAAAATTATGAATTACGGCAAGTACGTTTTCGAACTTGCAAAAAAGGCAAAGGAAGCGAAAAAGAACCAAAAGGTCGTTGAAATCAAGGAGATTTGGCTTTCAATGACTATCGACGTCGGCGACCTTAACGTAAAGGCAAAGCAGACGCAAAAGTTCCTTTCGCAAGGTAATAAAGTCAAAGTGTCGATAAGGATGCGCGGAAGGCAAATGGCGCACTCGGACCTTTCTATGGACGTTATGAAGCGTTTTTACGAAATGGTTAAAGATTATTGCAACATGGAAAAGCAACCGCTTATGGAAGGCAGGAACATCTGGATGATGCTTGCCCCCATAAAGGGAAACTGATAAAAAACAACGGAGGGTAATAAAATGCCGAAAATGAAAACCAAAAGCGCGGCTAAAAAACGTTTCAAAATAACCGCGACGGGCAAAATCAAAAGGGCTTGCTCGGGAAAGAATCACATTCTTACTAAAAAAGACAGAAAAAGAAAGAACAACTTGTGCGCTGGTGCGTACGTTGACAAAACGCAGGCGAAGACTGTTAAGACTCTCGTCTACAATAAATAAGGAGGAGTCGAATTATGCGTATTAAAAGAGGCGTAAACGGCGTTAAAAAACGTAGAAAAATATTAAAACTTGCTAAAGGTTACTTTGGCGGAAAAAGCAAAAGATACAGAGTAGCGCGCGAAGCGGTTATGAAATCGCAGATGTACGCTTACATCGGAAGAAAGGCTAAAAAGAGAGATTTCCGTTCGCTTTGGATCGCTCGTATCAACGCAGCGTGCCGCATTAACGGTATTTCGTACAGCAAATTTATGTTCGGTTTGAAGAACGCAGGCATCAACCTTAACCGTAAAGTTCTCGCCGAAATCGCGGTATCCGACGAAAAGGGCTTTGCAGCACTCGTTGAAACCGCTAAAAACAACTTAAAGAAGTAATTTCAGTAAAGCCTACCATTAAAAAGTAGGCTTTATTTCGGTTACGCAATGATTACGTCAAGGCAAAACACTTTAATTAAATTTATCCGTTCGATGGCAGATAAAAAGAACAGGGACGAAAACGCCCTTTTCGTTGTCGAAGGGATTAAAACGGTCAAGGAAGTTTTTTCGGCGGGGCTTAACGTCTATGCCCTTCTTTTGACCGAAAAGGCCGAAACGCTTATTCCGCCCGAATTTATTTCAACGGCGGAAAGGGTTGAAACCGCTACGGAAGAAATTTTTTCGTATGCAAGCGGTGAAGTCAGTCCGCAAGGTGCGTTGGCTCTCGTAAAAAAACCCGAAGTCAAGCCTTACGGAAAAGGGAACTGTCTTTTTTTGGACGGCGTGGGTGATCCCGCTAACGTCGGCGCAATTTTAAGGACAGCCGCAGCGTCGGGATTTAACGACGTGTTTATTACAAACGATTCCGCCGATCCTTACGGAGCGAAAGCGGTCAGGGCGAGTATGAGCGGAGTGTTTCGTGTAAACGTAATCACGGGAGAAAGAGAAACGCTTATTAAAAACTTACCTTCCCCGGTGGTGGTTGCGGATATGAAGGGTAAACCCGTATCCGAACTTAAATTAGATCCGCCGTTCTGCCTTTGCATAGGCAACGAAGGAAGGGGAGTAAGCGAATTACTTAAAAACAGGGCGGATTTAACAGTGAGTATTCCCATGGAAAACGGTATGGAAAGTTTAAACGCCGCCGTATCCGCAGGGATACTTATGTACCAACTTAAAAAATAATAGGAGATATTTATGTCAGGACACAGCCATGCGGCGAATATCGCCGTAAAAAAAGCAAAAACGGACGCTATTAAAGGAAGAATTTTCACCAAGGTCGGAAGGGAAATCGCAGTTGCGGCAAAAAGCAATCCCGATCCTACGACTAACAGCAAACTTGCCGACGCAATAGCAAAAGCAAAAGCCGTAAATATGCCTAACGACAATATTAAGCGTTGTATTGCGAAAGCCGCGGGCGAACTTTCAGCCGCTACTTACGAAGAATTGACTTACGAAGGATACGGCCCCGCAGGTAGCGCGGTTATCATCAAAGCGCTCACCGACAATAAAAACAGAACTGTCGATTACGTAAGAACGGCAATGAGAAGGCACGGCGGCTCGCTCGGAAACGCCGGTTGCGTTTCGTTCACGTTTACCAACATGGGTATAATCGTAATTGAACGCACCCCTGACCTTGACGAAGATACGGTTATGGAGTACGCTTTGGACGCAGGTGCGGACGACGTTATTTCCGAAGACGACGCTTTTGAAGTCCATACTTCGGTATCAAATTTTTCGAGTGCAAGAAAGTATCTTGAAGAAAAGGGACTTAACTTCTTTGAGGCGGAAATACGTATGGTTCCTCAAAACGTTATTACACTTAGCGGCGACGATCTTACCAAGTTCAAAAAACTTATCGACGCTTTGGAAGAACTTGACGACGTTCAGGACGTTTATCACAATGTAGACCTTCCGGAAGAAGACGAAGAAGAATAATTTATTATTTATCACGCATAAAAATACCTTACCTGCCGATACTTTTTTTAGTCGGTGGTAAGGTATTTTCCTTATTTAGTGAAAATTATTTCGGGGCTTACCGCATTTACCGCCGTTAACTATACCCCTTACGGCGGTATGCGGTGCATAATTCTGCTATTTGGGGAAGTAAAGGGCTGCGGTTTACGTTTAAATCGCAGCCCTTTCGGTAAAAATATTCCGTAAAATCAAAATTTTAAATGTTTCATCAATAATTTGTGTTATAATATAACTGAAAAATCTTATTAAGATTTTGTACCGACTACGCATTTTCGGGGTGAATATGAAAAAATTTATTTTAAAGATTACGGCTTTTCTTATTTTGGCAATTGTTGCCGTTATGGGCGCGGCGTGTAATTTCGTTGAAAAAAAGGGAGATTCATCTGAAGAAGAATCTACCGTGACAAGACCGGACTACTATACCGAAACCGCTCTTAAAAATTCACTCGAACTTTCTTCGGAAGTTACTTTTGAAAGCCTTCATACTACGGAATACGATAAGATTGACGACGTAATCGAAAACACTTCGGTTGACCGTGCGGTAGTCAATATTTTTTGTACTTACGGTAATTACAGAAGTTCGGCGTCGGGCGTTATAGTCGACGTTGACGATAAAGTCGATTACGGCGATTTGGAAGACAACGTGTTTTATATAATCACTTGCCATCACGTCGTTGACGAACTTCCGTTGTTTGTAAACAACAGCATTGAAATTTATCTTCCCGACACTAACGGCAACAACTACAACGATACGGGTTATAACGAATATTACAAGTTCAGCGGAAACCTTTCCCACGAAATAAAATTTTCGTCGCCCTTTGGCAGTTCGGTACAGCCGACGGTTTCTTTTGTGGGCGGTGATAAGTCTTCGGACATTGCGGTTTTAAGGCTTTTCGTTGCAAACGACACCTTGGCAAGTACGGTTGTAAAGGCGAAGGTAATGTCGGAAGAAAATTCGTTAAAACTCGGCGAAAAGGTGTTTGCGATAGGCAACTGTTTGGGTACTCACCCCGGCTGGCTTTCAAGCGGGACTATTTCCGATTTAAGATGCACGTCAACTATTGCGGGAATAGGCGAAATGACGCTTGTCGGTATAGACGTAGCGACCTTCCCCGGTAATTCGGGCGGCGGACTTTTCAATATGTACGGCGAACTTGTGGGAATAACCAACTCGGGCGACGTAGTGGTAGTTGAAGACGTAAACGGCAACGCTCAGGAAGTTGCGCAAAGGCTTAACTACGCCGTTCCGCATTGTCTTTCTACCGATAAAACGGCAGACAACGGGTTTATAAATATAGCAAAGCAACTTATCGGTTCGCACAGCACGTATAACTTCGGCTACGTTTCGGCAAGAAAATCGAAAATAGGATTCACTGCAATAATCAGCCAGGATATGTTCGGTGAAGCGCACGTTATAGTTGCAAGCATTGATGACACGGGTTACGGCTACAAGGCGGGATTGAGATACGGCGACACTATTATAGGAATTTCCTTAAACGACGGTGAAGAAAGAACGGTTTCATCCCTTAACGATTTAAGCGAAGTTATTTCTTCCGCTGCGGCTGGCGACGTTATCACGTTCAGTATAATAAGAAGTCGAACTACCGCGCTTACGGTTTCGGTTACCATGAAACAGTATCTCTTTTTCGATACGGGCAATTATACGGACGTAATAGCAGAATAACTAAACGCATATAACTCATAAATTACGGCGGCGGCTTTATTATCAAGTCGCCGCTTATTTTATAACCCGATTTATTGACTTTTAGGCTTATTTAAAGTAAAATAAAATAGTATGATAATAGTAGGTTTTGACCCGGGCATAGCGACGCTCGGCTACGGGGTTATTTCGGTTGATTCAAGGGGCAAAACGGAAATGGTCGATTACGGTATCGTTTCCACACCCAAGGACACGCCTTTGCCTGATCGGCTTATTATGCTTGAAAAGGGAATCAATCAGGTCATTGACAAATTTTGCCCCGAAGAAATCGCAATAGAAGAACTGTTTTTTGCGAAAAACGTTAAAACGGGTATAACGGTTGCTCACGCAAGGGGGGTTCTTTTGCTGACCGCGATAAAAAAATGCGGAAAAATTTTCGAATACACGCCCTTACAGATAAAGCAGGCGCTTACCGGCTACGGCAGGGCGGAAAAAATACAAATTCAATCTATGGTCAAAACCTTTTTGAAATTAAAAGCAATCCCTAAGCCGGACGACGCGGCGGACGCACTTGCTGTTGCGCTTACACACGCTCAAACGAAAAGGTTTTCGGGATTATTTAAAATTTAAGGTGATTTATGATAGGTTATTTAAACGGCAAACTCGTATCGTTTGACGAAGGAACGGTTATTCTTTCAGTCGGCGGCGTCGGTTTTGAAGTTGCTTGCTCGTCGGCGGCGCAAGCCGAACTCGTTAAAAACGGCGGCGGCGAAATTTACGTTTACACCGCCGTAAAGGAAGACGGCATTTCGCTTTACGGTTTTATTTCGCAAGAAGAAAAGCGTGCCTTTTCGCAACTCGTTTCGGTGTCGGGCGTAGGACCTAAAATAGGCATTACCATACTTTCGCAAATGAGTTTAAATGCACTTATAACTGCGATTGCGACGTCTGACGTAAAAACGTTGTCGTCGGTTAAAGGGCTCGGCAAAAAAACGGCCGAAAGACTTATACTCGAACTTAAAGATAAAATCGGTACGGCGGGGGTTGACGTGTCGTCGGTAGCACCCGTTACGGGTACGGCAAATGCGGACGCCGTTGCCGCACTCGTTTCACTCGGCTTTACCAAAAACGAGAGCGAAACCGCCGTGTTAAAGGCGGAAGCGGACGGAGCGGATACCCTTCAAAAGATTATCGCTCAGGCACTTAAAAACGTGAGATAGGTGTATTATGGAAGAAGAAAGATTGATGACAAGCACCAAGGACGAAACCGACGTTGATTTTGAAAACGTACTTCGCCCCAAATCTATGGACGGCTACGTCGGTCAGGAAAAAGTAAAAAACAATCTTGCCGTGTTTATTGCTGCGGCAAAAATAAGACACGACGCATTAGATCACGTTTTGCTTTACGGACCGGCAGGGCTTGGAAAGACAACGCTTGCGCACATTATTGCCGCCGAACTCGGAACACAAATCAAAATTACGAGCGGTCCTGCGATAGAAAGGGCGGGCGACCTTGCGGCGATACTGACAAACCTTAACGAAAACGACGTTTTATTTATCGACGAAATACATAGGCTTAATCACAACGTGGAAGAAATACTTTACCCCGCAATGGAAGACTTTATGCTCGACTTTATTTTGGGTAAAGGGCCGTCTGCCAAAAACGTACAAATACCCCTTCCCAAGTTTACGCTTGTCGGCGCAACTACAAGGGCGGGAATGCTTTCGTCGCCGCTTCGCGACAGATTCGGCGTTATTTGCCGTCTTGAAACTTATTCAATCGACGAACTTAAAGAAATTGTCGAACGCTCTGCCGAAAAACTCGGAATTAAAATAGAATCTTCCGCAGCGGAAGAAGTCGCAAAAAGAAGCCGCGGAACACCTCGTATCGCAAACAGACTTTTAAGGCGTGTGCGTGACTTTGCGATAGTTATGGGGCACGACACCGTGCTTTTGACTGATGCGGACAAAGCTCTTTCAATGCTTGACATCGACAAGTTGGGGCTTGACAATACCGATAGAAGATTGCTTTTCGCCATGGCGGAAAAATTCAACGGCGGGCCGTGCGGACTTGATACCATTGCCGCAACCATAAACGAAGACGCAAACACTATCGAAGACGTTTACGAACCGTATTTACTTCAACTCGGCTTTATCGCAAGGACTCCGCGTGGAAGGGTGCTCCTTAAAAAAGGATACGAACATATAGGACTTAAAATGCCTGAAAAGGCTGAAAAACTGACGGCTGAAATAACTGATGAAAACAACTGATTTTGATTATTATCTTCCGGAAGAACTCATTGCGCAGACTCCCGCAATGCCAAGGGATTCTTCGAGACTTTTGGTTTACGACAGAAAAAACGGTGAAATAGAACACAAACATTTTTACGACGTTACGGAATATCTTAAAGCCGGAGACGTGCTTGTCGTAAACGAAACAAAAGTTTTACCCGCTAGGCTTTTCGGCTACACCGAACACGGCGGAAAGGTGGAACTGCTTTTATTAAAACGCAGAAATTTTACCGATTGGGAGTGTCTGGTAAAACCCGGTAAAAAGGCGAAAAAGGGAGTTATTCTTACCGTAAACGAAGAACTCAAAGCGGAAGTTTTGGGTAATGCCGACGACGAAAGCGGCGGTCGAGAAATACGCTTTATTTTTAACGGTGTTTTTGAGGACGTTTTGTCGCGCGTAGGCGAAATGCCCCTTCCGCCGTATATAAAGGAAAAACTTAAAGACCAAAGCCGTTATCAAACCGTTTACGCAAAAACCGAAGGTTCTGCGGCGGCGCCTACCGCAGGGCTTCATTTTACGGACGAACTGCTTAAAAAACTTGAAGAAAAAGGCGTAATAATAACGAAAGTTTTACTACACGTCGGGCTAGGTACTTTCCGCCCCGTAAAGGAAGAAGAAATTACCGACCACAAAATGCATACCGAATACTACGAAGTAAGCGAACAGGCGGCAAACGTCATTAACAGCGCAAAGAAAGAAGGTAGGCGAGTCGTTGCGGTAGGGACGACTTCGGTAAGAACGCTTGAAAGCGTAGCGGACGAAAACGGCTACGTCAAAGCGACGAAAGGCGAAACTAATATTTTTATTTATCCGCCGTATAAGTTCAAATGTGTTGACGCACTTATTACAAACTTTCATTTACCTAAGTCAACTTTGCTTATGCTTGTTTCCGCCTTTATCGGAAGGGAGAACGCATTGAAAGTTTACGAAACCGCTGTAAACGAGAAGTATAGGTTTTTTTCGTTCGGCGACGCGTGTTTGTTCATATAAGCGTCGCAATACTGCGTTTCTGCTCATTTTAAAGACTTCGATGACCGGCAAGGTCTATCTCAGCCTTTAAAAATCGCGAGCCTTGTCTTGCTCGCTTCTATAAACAAACAAAGTAGGATTAAGCGTCGCAATACTGCGTTTCTGCTAATTTTAACTAATTA
>JAXFZW010000122.1:0-6817 GCA_034184645.1 Clostridia bacterium
TATGAATAAATACCCCGGACAAAGCAGGCGTGGGGCGCAGGTTTTTTATAAAAAAGGCGATGACGAAGGTAAAAAGTTTGCTCAGTACGTGCAAAAAAGGTTTAACGAAATGAGTTACTCTTTGAGAGAATATTCTGCCTTAACGGGTGATTATTATATTACTAACGTTTCTCCGTGTCCGTCGATAATTGCGGAATGTGGTTTTTTGTCTAATCCCGACGACGAGGCGCTTTTGATAACCGACGATTACCGTGATAAACTTGCTTATGCGATATTTCGCGGAGCAATTGATTATTTAACCGAGCCTGTTATCGGATAATTTTGATATTTTTATAAAAAATAATATATAATAAAAGAGTGCTAAATCCCGATCTAAAAGTCGGGATTTTTATTGTATTTTAAGTGTAAAGTATGTTATAATATAAAAAATAGGAGTAGTGAAACTTTGTTTAAACTCGGAGACGTATTAACTAAAGAAAAAGCGAATAGTGAAAACCCGATAGTTCTTGCTTTTATAGGAGACGCGGTTTATTCATTATACGTTCGTGAAAAGTTGGTTTTTACTTCTGATTTTAAAACGGGTGAACTATCGCTCAAAACGATTGAAAACGTCCGCGCAACGTCGCAAGCGCGTTTTTTCAAAAAGATTGAATCGTTATTGACGGAAGAAGAAATTGCCGTTTATAAGCGTGCAAGAAACGCTAAAAAAACGACTCGCTCAAAATCTGCCACGGTTGCCGAATATAATTCTTCTACGGGGTTTGAGGCTCTTCTCGGATACCTTTATATAACGGGCAATTTACAAAGGCTTAACTATTTATTGAATGCAGGAGAAGAAAATGAAAGTTGAAGGAAGAAATGCCGTTTACGAATTGCTTAAAACGGATAAAGAGATAGATAAGGTTTTAGTTCAAAAAGATCTTAAAGACGATGCAAGCAAAAGGCTTATTAACGTAATTAAGTCAAAAAAAGTTAAAATACAGCAAGTAGACAAATACGTGATAGATAAAGAAAGCGAAAGTAAACATAGTCAAGGGTTTATCGCATTTGTTTCAGACTACAAATATTTTGATCTTGAAGATATTATTTCCGCTGCCGAAAACAAAGATGGGTTAATTGTCGTACTAAACGAGATACTTGACCAACATAATCTTGGAAGCATTATAAGAGTTTGCGAATGTGCTGGTGCCGACGGGGTTGTTATAACAAAGGATAGAAGTGCGTCCGTCACCGATACCGTAATGCGTATTTCGGAAGGCGCGTTAAATCACGTTAAGGTAGCCAGAGTTGTAAACGTAAATTCGGCTATTGAAAAGTTGAAAAGCGCAGGTTATTGGGTTTACGGCGCAGAACTTGGCGGCAGCGACATTTTTAAAACCGATTTATCAGGTAAAATTTGCCTTGTAATAGGCGGTGAAGATTCCGGTATAAAACAATTAACGAAAAGCAAGTGTGATGGAATTATTACTATTCCTATGTTTGGCAAGGTGAATTCGCTAAACGCTTCCGTTGCTTGCGGGATTGCCGTTTACGAAGTTATCCGTCAAAGGGCTGAAAAGTAAAATGATCGACTATAAATCGCTTACCGAAGAAGAACTTGTTTTGCTTGCTCAAAATAAGGACGAAACGGCATACGACTTAATTATTGATAAATATAAATTTATTGTCAGAAAAATTGCTAAACCGTATTTTATTTTCGGATGCGATCAAGACGATATTTTGCAGGAAGGAACTATAAGCGTTTTCAATGCAATAAGGCATTACGTGGAAGGCACGCCTTTTTACCCATATGCGTGTAAATGCATAAAAAACGGTTTAATTTCGCTAATTAAAAAAAATTCTGCCAAAAACACTCAAAAAGAAGTTTTGCTCAGCGAGATAATCGATAATAATCCTTCTGCCGTTGAAGTTGCCGCAACGAGTGTCGACCCCGAAACAAAAGTAATAAATTCGGAAGAAGAATTTGAATTGATACAAAGCGTTAAAAATCTTTTAACACCGCTTGAATTTGAGGTTTTTAATCTCATACTTCAAGACTATTCTTATAATGAAATTGCAGATATTATCTCAAAGGATAAAAAAGCGGTGGATAATGCCGTTCAACGCATAAAACATAAAGTTAAGGAAATTTACGGAGATTAAAATGGAGTATCTGGCACTTTACAGAAGATACCGTCCGGATGTTTTTGAGAAACTTATCGGACAGGACAGCGTTGTTAAAACGCTTAAAAACCAGATAGAAAGCGGTAGGCTTGGTCACGCATATCTTTTTACGGGTACACGTGGAACGGGTAAGACTTCTGCTGCGAAAATTTTTGCAAAGGCGGTAAACTGTTTACATCCTGTTAACGGTTCACCATGCGGCAAATGCGAGTGTTGTAAGGCTCTTTCCGACCCTTCAAATATCGACGTTATTGAAATCGACGCAGCGTCAAACAACGGGGTAAACGAAATACGTGATTTGCGTGAAAAAGCTCAATATCCGCCTGTTTCATGTAAATATAAAGTTTACATTATAGACGAAGTACATATGCTGACAGGGGCGGCATTTAACGCACTGCTTAAAACACTTGAAGAACCGCCAAAACACGTAATTT
This sequence comes from Clostridia bacterium, assembly GCA_034184645.1. GTDB lineage: Bacteria > Bacillota > Clostridia > Christensenellales > Borkfalkiaceae > UBA1259. The sequence goes on from JAXFZW010000122.1 coordinate 2,598, forward strand.
TTATTCTTGCAACGACTGAAGTTCAAAAAATTCCGGCAACTATTCTTTCACGTTGCATGCGTTTTGACTTTAAACTTATTCCGACCGAAAAAATCGCTAAACTTATATCGTCTATTTACGACGAAGTCGGTAAGGATTACGAGCCTTCCGCAGTAAACGCTATTGCGTCGGCAGGTGAAGGCAGTATAAGGGATGCGCTTTCTATTGCCGATATTGCGCTTTCATACGGCGAAGGAAAATTAAGATACGACGACGTCACGGAAATTCTCGGCGCAACGAAATCGGAAGTAGTCGTTAAACTTATTGACGCTGTTTTGTCCGGTGATGCGGGTAAAATTCTCGATATAACAGACGAACTGTTTAAACTCGGAAAAAGTATAGGCGTTCTTGTAAAGGACGTAGTTAAAACGTTAAGGGATTTACTTATTATAACAACTTGTTCGTCGCCAAACGATATTCTTAATTTACCCGAAGACGTGTTTAATTCTCTTAAAGCGTTATCTGTTAAAACGGATAAGGACAGTCTTATCAGGATTATGCAAATTTTCAGCGACGCGGAAAATTCATTAAGATACTCTACTCAACCGAGAACCGTGTTTGAAGTTGCGGCTGTTAAAGCGGCAAGGACTGATTCCGATTATTCTAACGACGCACTTATCGCAAGGATAAACAGTCTTGAAAGACAATTAAATAACTTGAAAGAAAACGGAATTTCAATACAGAATAAAGATAATAGTTCTGTTGAAGAAAAAGCCGATTTAAAACAGGAAAAAGAAATTTCCGAAAACAAACAGAACGTATTCTTTGAGTTAAGTAGTTTTGCGGATAATGAAAGTGAATTAAAGGGTAAAATACTAACCGGGCTTAGGAGAAACGGACACGAAATGCTTTGGAACGTAATGCAAGGTGTTGTGGTTTCTGCTGTCGGCAACGTTCTTGTCCTTTCGACAAACAGTCAGGCGGATTTATCGCTTGTCGAAAGGGAAGATAATATAAAATTTATCAAGGAAGCATTATCTGATTTTACGCCTTTTGAAATTCAGGTAAAATTATCTGATGAAACGAAGGAAACGGAAAGGTTTGCTTCTGCGGCGGAAAATATTAAAAAAATATTCGGTGACGATATTGTTATCGTAAAAGACGAATAAAATAAAGGAGAAAATATGGCAGGATTTAGAGGCGGCTACGGCGGATTCGGCGGTGGCAATCAAATGCAAAATTTAATGAAACAAGCACAAAAAATGCAGGAAGAGATGCAAAAAGCCCAAGCGGAACTTGAAGATGCTGAAATCGAAGGATCTTCAGGCGGTGGACTTGTAAAAGTTGTTATGAACGGTAAAAAGATTGTCCGTAGCATAAGTATTTCGGAAGGTGCGGTTGATACGGAAGACCTTACAATGCTTGAAGACCTTATTATTGCCGCAATGAATGACGCTTATGAAAAGGTTGAAAAACTTTCTACCGAAAAAATGGGTGCTTTCGGCGGTTTGGGACTATAATTTTTTGAATTAAGGGATAATATGAAGGTTTACATCGAGCCTATCGGAAGACTAATAAACGAGTTCTCAAAACTTCCGGGAGTCGGGCAGAAGACTGCGCAAAGGTATGCATATAAAATCGTCAATATGGATGAAAAGGAAGCAGAAAACTTTGCTCAGGCGATTATTAACGTTAAAAAGAACGTAAAATACTGTAAAATTTGCGGTAATTTTTCTGAGAGCGACGAGTGCGATATTTGTAAGAATCGTCCTCACGAAACAATTTGCGTAGTTAAAGAACCTAAGGACGTTATCGCCATTGAAAAACTTAACGAGTTTAACGGTGTTTATCACGTTTTACACGGGACAATTTCGCCACTTGACGGAATAGGCCCAAACGATATAGACGTTAAAGGTTTACTTTCAAGAATATCAAAAGGCGGTGTAAAGGAAGTTATAATGGCAACAAATCCGGACGTCGAGGGCGAGGCAACCGCTATGTATATTACAAACCTAATAAAGCCGCTTGGTATTAAGGTTACAAGGATTGCTCATGGGATTCCCGTCGGTACTGATTTGGAATATGCCGACGAAGTTAGTCTTGCCAGGGCATTCGTGGATAGAAAAACATTATAAAAGGGGTGTTATTGTGAAAATTTCTGTATTAGGTTGCGGAAGATGGGGGTCTTTTATAGGCTGGTATCTTGCAAATCACGGCAACGAGGTATATCAATGGGGAATAGAAGGCGATTATACTTATGACGTTCTTAAAAATACGGGTAAAAACGAATACGTTAATTTAGATCCTAAAATAACACTCACAAGCGATTTAAAGGCGGCTGTTGAGCATGCCGATATTATCGTTATTTCAATAAGTTCGCAGGCGCTTCGCTCATTTATGAAAAGAGTTACCGAATTTGACGTTTCAAAAAAGACTTTTGTCCTTTGTATGAAGGGTATTGAAATCGAAACGGGTAAAAGACTTTCGGAAGTCGTTATTGAAAGCGGTATTTCTCCGAGTAAAGTTGCCGTATGGGTTGGTCCCGGTCATATTCAGGCATTTGTCAAAGGTCAGCCTAATTGTATGGTAATCGATTCAAACAATAAAGATCTTGTAAGGCTTTTGGCGGATTCGTTCAGGAGCGAACTTATAAGGTTTTACTACGGTGACGACATAATAGGTAGTGAAATAGGTGCTGCCGCTAAAAACGTTATGGGAATTGCGGCAGGTATGCTTGACGGCGGTGGATATACTACGCTGAAAGGTCCGCTTATGGCAAGGGGCGCAAGGGAAGTCGCAAGGCTTATAAAGGCGATGGGAGGAAATGAACTTTCCGCTTACGGGCTTTGTCATCTTGGCGATTATGAAACGACTTTGTTCTCAGAGTATTCTAATAACAGACGCTTTGGTGAAATGTACGTAAAAGGCGAAAAATTTGAAAAACTTGCGGAAGGTGTTGCAACGTCGAAAGCAATGAAGTATTTGGGCGAAAAATACGGAGTTGATTTACCAATTACAAACGCCGTTTATTCAATAGTTTACGAAAAGAAAGATCCAATGACTGTACTTTTATCTTTATTTTCCAGAAGTACAAGAAAAGAATTTTAATTTATATTACTAAAAATATAATAAAAATAGCCGACGATTTTGTCGGCTGTTTTTTTATTTATCGTATGCATTTTTTATTCCGTCTGCAACGTTTAGTATTCGCTTTATCAGTTTGTCCGGTGACAAAACCTTAACGCCTTCGCCGAAACTTAAAATTTTCATAACAAGTCCGTCGTCATAGGGTAGGTCGACTGTTGCAAAAAATTTGCCTTTAACTTTTTCAACGTTTTCAATGCCGAGCCACTCTTCGACTTCCGATAGTACGGATTTATCTATTTCAAGAGAAATTTCTTCTGTTTCAACCGTATTGTGCCAAAAGTCCAAAGGTAAATCGCTTCGTTTAATATCTTGTCTTTCAAAATGTTCGTTAAGTATTGTTGCTTTTTCAATTCTTCCCGTCTTAAAAAACCTGAAAGTTTTTCTTAAATTGCAGTAGGCGTATACATACCAAAGTCCCTGCTTGAATACAATAACGTGCGGATCAATTGTTCGTTCGGTTGTTTTTCCGTTTCTGTCGTGATAAGTTATTAAAAGTTTTTTCTGGTCTTCTATTGCCTGTTCTAAAACGCAAAGTTTAGCTTTGTAATTAGCCGTATTTCCCCATGGACCTGCGTCGATTATAAGATTACCCGCTTTAAAATCAAGGCTGTCTGTAAATTCCTTTTTTGCGCTTGCTTTTAGTTTTAGTATTATATTGTTAACAATTTTATCGGGGACTTCACTTGCGATTGCGTTTAAAACCGAAATGATTTTATCATATTCATGTTCAGTTAAAAAGTTTGATGAAAGTCTATAAGTATCAACAATTGAAAATCCGCCGTTTACCCCGCGAATTGTATAAATAGGGACGCCGGCATTTTCAAGTGATTCTATGTATCTGTAAACACTTCTTACGCTTACTTCGTATTTGTCGGCAAGGTAGTTTGCTTTTACGGACCGTTTCGACAAAAGTTCAAATAAAATCGACGTCATAATTTCAAATTTCATATTCTTATTCTCCTTAACAATCATATTTTATAAAAGTAATAATAAGTTTGTCAAGTTTGTTTCAAAAATTTTCAATTAAATATGACAAAAACTGACAATATTTAGTTGTAAAATTTACTTGTAAAAAGGAGATAAGTCAAATGAAA
>JAXFZW010000123.1:0-10503 GCA_034184645.1 Clostridia bacterium
CATACCTTGCGGACGCGACGCTTAAACCGCCGTTTATAAGCATACTTGCAAGCGGCGGACATACTGCGATTTGCGCAGTGGAAAATTACGAATCTGCAAAAATTTTAGGTTCTACCATAGACGACGCGGCGGGCGAAGCGTTTGACAAAGTAGCAAGGGTTTTAGGGCTTAAATACCCCGGCGGGCCTAACGTTGAAAGACTTTCAAAGGAAGGTAAAAAGAACGTTCCGCTTCCTAAAATGCTTAAAAATTACGTGGGCGGAGAATACGACTTTTCATACAGCGGCTTAAAAACCGCCGTGATAAATTACGTTCATACCGAAGAGCAAAAAGGCAACGAAGTAAATAAGGCGGACGTTGCGGCAAGTTTTCAGGCGGCGGCGCTTGACGTTCTTATTGAAAAAGCGTTAAAGGCGGTAAAGCAAACGGGTTATAAAACTATTGCTTTGTCGGGCGGAGTTGCCGCAAACGGTTATTTAAGGGAAAAATTAGTCGAGGTGGTTAAGGGAACGGAAATTAAAACCGTTATTCCCGAAAAACGCTATTGCACGGACAACGGCGCAATGATTGCCGCCGAAGGATACATACAGTACGAAAGGGGGAATTTTGCCGACCTTACGCTCAACGCAAAGGCGGTTATGCCGTTAAAATAATATGATAAAGCACGTAGTTTGTTTTAAGTTAAAAGAAGGCGAAAGTAAGGAAAAGGCGAAGGAAGTTTTACTTTCAATGAAAGGCAACGTTCCTACGATACGCTCTATCGAAGTTGGAATCGACGAACTTCACTCGGCGAGATCGTACGATATTATTTTAGAAGTTTTACTCGACGATTTTGACGCGCTGAAAGAATATCAAGCCGACGAGTACCATTGTTCGGTGGTAAAAAAACACATGCACGCCGTCAGGGAAAGCAGTATTTCGATAGATTTTAAGTTGTAAAATTTTTGATTTAGTGATATAATCGAAAAAGTTGCGGGTGTGGTGGAACTGGCAGACACGTAAGATTCAGGTTCTTATGCCCTTAAAAGCGTACAGGTTCAAGTCCTGCCACCCGCACCAAAAGATATGGACACCTATTAAGGTGTCCATATCTTTTGATATTAAAGTTCAAGTGGCAGCGGAAACAGCGTTAAAAAAATATGCGTTGCTCCACTTTTTAGGCAAAAACTAGCGATTTTTGATACCCTTGATTTTCAAGGGTCTTTTTTTATTTGCTAAAAACCAAAAAAAATACCCTACTTACACACATAGGTAAAGTGGGTGAAAATTTGAAATGTGCGGGATTTGAACTTTGCAGAAGTGTAGAAAAGTGTGCAAGTCAACAAAAACAACTTGCACACTTTTTTATTATCGGTTTATTTCAGATTCTTTATTATTTGTAATAATGCTTTTTTGTTTTCTTGTGAAAGAGATTTCACTCTTCTGATAAGTTCATCTTCATTGTCTTCTTCCTTAAAAAAGTCTGACAAAGTTATTCCAAATGCATTACAAATGGCACGAAGGGTTGAAATTTTAGGTTCTGTATTTCTCGAGTACAAATTATTTAGTGTGGATTGAGTTAGACCGCTTTCTAATGCTAGGAAATTTATAGACCAACCTTTTTCTTTTCTTAATTTCTCTATTTTTTCTAACACTTCCATTTTTATAGTTTACCCCTTTTGTTTTTATTTTATAACTAAATTGAGTTAAAAACATAACTCAAAATACTTGACTTATTAACTCAAATGGGGTAAAATTATAAAAAAATATAAAAAGGAGAATGTTTTATGGATCAAATTTTAAAAAATGAACACAACCACATTATTGGCAAAATAAAGGATTGTGGTAAAAGACAGGAAATTTATGATGAACACAATCATAAATTAGGGTATTATGATGGGGAATATACTTATGATGAACACTGCCATCGTATAGGTAAGGGCAATATGTTAACTATGTTATTAAAGTGAGTTGAATAATATGTCTAATATAATTATTAACAAAGAATATGTAAAAGAAAAATTACTCTATCCGAGATTAAATGAATTATATAACATATTATCAGAAAATCAATATAACAGTAAAGACGATAGAGGTATTGTTTCATATGTGGGAGAATATAAATTTGAAACAATCAGTCCTAGTTTTGAACATTCCATTTTTAATCTATTTAGTGATGATGAAAGTGAAACGTTCCAAGAACAAATAGAAGAGATTAAAAAAGACTTATTCGGTGAAAAGGCGCACGCATACAATAATCGTGAAACGATTGCGGAATTAAGAAAGCGTAGCAAAGAGATTGATGAATACCTTGCTTATTATTATGATAATTCTTATTGGCGTAAAGATGATGGAATAATGTATTTTTTATTTAATTATATCAAGTCTTGTGTTTTTGATAAAAAAGACCATGAAGAAGAAAAAGAAGGGTTATTTTATTATAAAATTGTAGACTATAAACCAGGCAAAAGACCCAAATTTTTATCAAAAGGTTATTCTTCAGAGGTTAGGGCTAAGTTTGTTGTATCACAACTTGCATCAGATATAATAGAGTATCTTTCAAAGTTAGCAGATAAAGATAATAAAAAAATAGAGTTAAGAACAGCAGGGGATAATGACATCCCTAAAGAAATTTATTATAAAAATCCGTTTCCATATAAAAATAGTGGTAATGAAGAACTACTTGAATATGATGACTCGTTTATGTCAAATCTTCGTTTCGAAGTAGGTATTGTATTAAGCAATAAATAGAATTTTTGGAATACGGTAAATAGTCTTTTTGGTTTTAACAGGTAAGAGGGGTCAACTTATAAAATCTAACAAAACAATCAAAAAATTAACATAAAAGTAGAGAGATAATTTTATGGGATATGGACCAGATAAGGCGTTTAAGGTTTTTTATTGGCCGAGGAATCCTAAACCCGGCGAGTATGGTGTAAGGGTTGCTATGGTTGCCGCATCGGATAGAGCGGAAGCGAGTTTTAAGTTTCAAAGGCAATATAAAGGCGAGTATTTTACTATTGACAGAATAGAAGAATGTTAAACTAATTCTCTATATCTATTTTTACCGATATACCTATCAAAAAAACACATTTTAACCCACTCGATAGTTTATTTTACACATTTTAACCCACCGAGACAAAAGAGAACGAGTTGAACCCCTATGGGGGAAACCCGTTCTTTTTTCTTTTAAAAGTTAAACATGGTTTTATTAGCATTATTATTTACAAAAAGTTAAACTTTTTGTATAATAAAAATAGCGTGTTCGCTAAAATTCGGCTGTCGGCTTATGCCGATTTCACGAAAAAGGAGACGAAATGGAAAAATTTTCCGACTTTGACAGTTTTCTCTTTCACGAAGGAACAAATTACGAAATTTATAAAAAACTCGGAGCGCACGAGGTAACCGAAAACGGAGTCAGCGGTACGCGATTCGCTTTGTGGGCGCCCAACGCGCAGTACGTTTCTTTAATAACCGCTCGCACGGGGTGGGAAAACGAACAATGGATGCACCGCAGCGAAACCGATTCCGCAATTTGGGAGTGTTTTTTGCCCAGCGTCGGAGAAGGGGATGCGTACCGTTATATAGTCACGGGCGCGGACGGAGTAAGGCGTTGGAAGTCGGACCCCGTTGCTTTTCGTGCGGAAAAACGCCCCGATAATGCGTCTATCGTCTGTAAATTAAACGGATACGTTTGGAACGATAAAAAATATCAGGACAAAAGAGATAATACCAAAGTCCTTGAAAAACCCATGGCGATTTACGAAGTGCATTTGGGTTCGTGGAAAAAGGCGTATAAGGACGCTTTTGATCAGGACGGGTTTTTGAATTACCGTCAACTCGGCGACGAACTTGCCGAATACGTTCGTTTTATGGGATATACTCACGTCGAACTTATGGGAATATGCGAATATCCTTTCGACCTTTCGTGGGGGTATCAGGTGACGGGTTACTTTGCCCCGACAAGTCGCTACGGTACGCCCGACGATTTCCGCTACCTTGTCGATAAACTTCACCAAAACGGAATAGGCGTTATTTTGGACTGGGTGCCGGCGCACTTCCCGAAGGACGATTTTGCGCTCGCACGTTTTGACGGAACACCGCTTTACGAGTCGCCCGATCCTTTGCGTGCGGAATACCCCGAGTGGGGGACGCTTGCGTTTGATCACGCAAAGCCCGAAGTCCGTTCGTTTTTGATTTCGAGCGCATTTTATTGGATAAATGAATTTCATATCGACGCCTTGCGCGTTGACGCCGTTGCCGCTATGATTTACGCAAATTACAGCCGTACGGAGTGGCGGCCTAATATGTTCGGCGGATACTTGAACCTTGAAAGTATGGACTTTTTGCGCCAACTCAACTATGAAGTATGCGGAAAAACGACGGGATATCTTATTGCGGAAGATTCTTCTTCCGAGTGGGGCATTACCGAGGACGTAAAAAACGGCGGGTTAGGCTTTACCTTTAAGTGGAATATGGGCTGGATGAACGACACGCTCCGCTATATTGCGCTCGATCCCGTTTACCGTAAGTGGCATCACGGTCAACTGACGCACACGGCGGATTACGCTTTTTCGGAAAATTTCGTTTTGGTTTTATCGCATGACGAAGTAGTTTACGGTAAGCGTTCGATGGGCGAAAAAGCCCCCGGAAAAATAGAAGACCGTATGGGCGGACTAAAAACGCTGTATACTTTCCAAATGACGCACCCCGGCAAAAAACTGCTTTTTATGGGGCAGGATTTTGCTCAGGACAGGGAATGGAACGTAAAGGAAAGTATCGACTGGCACCTTGCCGACGAGTTCGGTCACAGGGACATTATGCTTACGCTCCAAAAACTGCTTGCTATTTATAAGGAATACCCCGTACTTTATTCGGATTCAAAAAATCCCGTGACTTTCGAGTGGATAAACCGCAACGACAGTTGGGCTAATACGATAAGTTATATAAGGCGCAATCCGTGGAATTACGACGGTGCTATTTTAGTCGTTTGCAACTTTTCACCGACGGCGCACGACAATTACTGTATCGGCGTGCCCGTTGAGGGGGAATATGAACGTATTTTCAGCACGTTCGATTTACTGCCCGGTGGCGGCGGCCCTGGTGAAGTAGGCGGCGATCCTATGCTTAAATCGGTCGCAAGCGAGTGCGACGGTCGTCCTTACCGTTTAAACTATACTTTGCGCCCGTTTGAATCGATTATAATAAAGTTCCCCGACAAAAAATAAATAAGACAAAATCAACTAGAAACCGAGAAGTTTATGACTACAATTAACCCGATAAACCAAGATGCTTTTTTGTCCGCTTTTTTCAGCGACGAAACGGAAAACTATCTTTCGCCGCAAGAACCGAAAATCGGCAAAACGGTAACCGTACGCCTTCGCACACCAAAGCGCAAGGACCTTTTGGCGTATTTGATTTTGAACGGAGAAACCGTTCAGATGAAAAAGCGTGTTGACGAAAAGTATTTTTCAATAATTGAATTTGCTTTTAAATGTCCCGACGTGCCGGCATTTTACTATTTTTTAATTAAATATCAAGGTAAAACTTACGTTTATCAAAAAACGGGAATACAGCGTTTGGAACGCACTTCCGTTCCCGACGGTAAGTATAATTTTTGCGTGCAGCCGGGCTTTCATATTCCCGCTTGGGCAAAGGGTGCGGTGCAATACCAAATTTTTACCGACAGGTTTAATAACGGCGACAAATCAAACGACGTCGTTGACGGAGAGTATTCATATAATAAGAAACATATACGTCATATACCCGACTGGTACGCTCCGCCCGAAGTCGACGATTATCGATGTTTTTACGGCGGCGATATTGCCGGTATTTTGCAAAAACTCGATTATATACAGGGGCTCGGCGTGGAAGTTATTTACCTTAACCCGATTTTTTTAGCGCCGTCAAGCCATAAGTACGACACGCAGGACTACGAGCATATCGATCCTCACTTCGGCGTTATCGAAGAAGACGAAGACCACGTTTTGCAGTGGTGGGAACATCACAACGGCTATGCGAGAAAATACATTAAAAGGGTGCTTTCCGAAATCAACCTTAATAAATCCGACGAGCTTTTTGCAAAACTATGTAAAGAACTCCACAAGCGTGGAATGAAAATCATCCTTGACGGAGTGTTCAATCATTGCGGTTCGTATCACCGTTGGATGGACAGGGAAGGCATTTATCGTGATAAACCCGGGTTTGTCCCCGGTGCTTTCCAAAGCGAACAAAGCCCTTACCGTGAGTATTTTAACTTCAACGGGTCCGAAGTAGGTTACGAAGCGTGGTGGAACGTGGAGACTTTGCCTAAACTTAATTACGAACAGTCTGAAAAGTTATGTGAAGAAATTTTCTCTGTTGCGGAAAAGTGGCTTAAACCGCCTTATTCAATAGACGGTTGGCGACTTGACGTAGGTGCGGATATAGCGCACAGCGAAGAATTTAATCACGCTTTCTGGCGTGAATTCCGTTCAAGGGTTAAGGCGATAAATCCCGATGCGTTAATTCTTGCCGAACACTACGGTGATCCGTCGGAGTGGTTAAAAGGCGATCAATGGGATACCGTAATGAATTACGATGCGTTTATGGAACCCGTCACTTATTTCCTTACGGGTATGGAAAAACACAGCGACGGCTACCGTGAAGACTTGTTGCGTGACGGAGAACGTTTTTATACCGTTATGCAAAAAAAGATGGCTCGTTTTACTTGCGGGTCGCTTCAATGTGCCATGAACGAACTTTCAAATCACGACCACTCACGCTTTCTCACTCGAACCAACCGTAAGGTAGGCAGACTTAACTCGATGGGTGCAAAAGCGGCAGGCGAAGGAATTGATAAGTCCGTGTTGCGTGCGGCAGTTGTAATGGAAATGACGATACCCGGCGCACCGACTATTTACTACGGTGACGAAGCAGGTCAGGTGGGTTGGACTGATCCCGATAACCGCCGTACCTATCCATGGGGTAGGGAAGATGTAAATTTGATTTCTTTCCATAAAGACATAATTGCTTTAAGGAAAGCGCATCCTGTACTTCGCACAGGGTCGTTTAAGTTTTTGGGTTATGGAGACGGCTACATTGCCTTTGCAAGGTTTGATAAAAAAGATTACGTTATAACCGTAGTTAATAACGGCGACAGCGAACTTTCGCTATCCCTTCGCCTTCGTGACGTGGGTGCGGAAGACGGCGACGCCCCGACGGTTGTTTTGACGACGGATAAGTTCGGTTATTCGCTTGAAAAAACAAAAGCGGGAACGGTCGTAAAAGGGGAAACAGAAATTAACGTTGCTCCTAATACGGCAATGAAGATAGTTAAAGATAAATAAAATAAAAGTTAAACAAAAAGGGTAAGCGAACCGCTTACCCTTTTACAATAAAAAACATTTTATAATAAATCCTGATCGTAAATCGCCATTATTCCGCCGATAAACTTGGGGCGGACTCTTGCGCTGTTTAAGAAAAAATAAAAATTAAATAAAAAAGAAAAAGGGTTGCATCCGCAAGCCGTTTTTTTTATATTAAAAGTAAATGCGGCAGCAGAAACAACGGTTATAAGGCTTACAGTAGTTATAAACTATATTTTTTGGTCGTTATTAAAAGATAAGGTCGTTTTGTATGAGTTTTTTGTAAATTCCTATTGACAATTTACCGGGGGGGGTATAATTATTACATTAAATGGGCTTTGCCCGAAAAGGAGAAAACATGAAAAAGATTTTAACTTTTGCTTTAACGCTTATGCTTGCGCTTTGCGCATTGTTAGGGCTTACCGCTTGCGGCGATAAGGATACCGTAACCGGTATTGAAGGAACTTACAAGTTCTATCTTTTGCAGGCAGGTACCAACGTTTATCACGTAGGCGACGATTATTACGGAACTCTTCCCGAAGATTATGATACCGTAACCATCAATAAAGACGGCACGTGGTCCGAAAGATCCGTTGACGTGTCAATGTCTGAACCGATAATTAACCAATATACCGGCACGTGGGAACTTAAGGAAGGTCATACTTATACTTTCAAAATACTTACCTTAAATGGGGAAGACCGTTCGGCCGAAGATCTTACGACAACTGCGGAAATAGTAAACGGCGTTTATATGACGTATGAACTTGACTTCTTTCGTGTTTTAGTAAGGGCTTAATTAAAAGTAAAACAAAAATAAAAAGCACGGAATAGTCACTGACTTTTGAAACATGCCAAATAATTAACACTTTAACTTGAAAAAGTTAGAGTGTTTTTTATTCTCTCTTAACCAGCCAACAAAACGGATATTATGCCGTTGTCAAAGGTTGTCGTTGTCATCTTAATATTTACAATTACATGACATGCACTTTAACCTTGACAACAAAGAATATTCGTTTACACTGAAAAACAAAGAGAAAAAAAGAAAGAGTGTCGTGCGTTTGCTCTGCCAGCACACACTCTTTCTTCTAACTAAGTTATTTTATGGGTGCTTGTCTTCGGTGGAGCGAAGCGACACCGACTTGTATCAAGACAAGCACACGCCACAGTGCCATTTTAATTTTTATTTATCGCTAACCATATTTTTTTTAAATGCTATAATTGTTAAGATTATACTACCAAACATAAATATAAAGATAGGAATTAAACCTAAGATTGCAATGTTATCAAAAGAATAAGCTAATCCTAATGCGTTTGTTGAATTTGTAATTATTCTACCAATATAAACTGATGGGTAAAATGGTAAAAATCTACAAAATGATTCAAAAGCACCCATAGTTTCAATTGGCATCCAGCAACCACCAAGTATTCCAGAAAAACTTATAAATACAGAACAAATACCAGGTGCTGATTTATCATTAAATATAGTTCCAAATAATATTCCTAAAAATATATTTGTAATAAGTATTGGCAATTGAGAAATAATTAAAAGGATAATATTACCAATAGTTATAAAGCCAATATTAGATATTAGAGAAATTATAAACCCAGTTATTATACAAACTCCTGTCTGTAATAATCCAATAAATAAACCAACAAGGGAATATCCTAATATAAAATGATAGGATTTCATTGGGGAAGAATATAGTCTTTTTAAGAAGAATGTTTGTTTGTCTTTTGATACAATAATGGCAAGAGTTAACATAACAAAAGAATAGGAAAATACAATTATTCCAGGAAGTAAAGACAATACTTCAAAGATTGGAGTATTTCCATTTGAAAACTTATTGATTATATGAAATAGCAAAAACATAGCAATAGGAAATCCTAAACAAAAAATATAAATAATAGGGTCTCTTAAAACTTCTTTTAGATTTCTTTTATAAAAATTTATAACTTTATTCATTCTTTGCCTCCACTAATTTTATAAAAGCATCTTCAAAGTTTTGTGCATTTGTTATTCGCTTTAATTCTTCAATTGTTCCTGTTTTTAATAATTTTCCATTTGATAGTATAGCAACTCTATCACATAAGTTTTCAATTTCTTCTAAATAATGTGATGTTAAAATTATTGTAATATCTTTTTGCAGTTTTCTAATGATATTCCAAAGTTCACGTCTAGCAAAAACATCTAAACCAAGTGTAGGCTCATCTAGGAATAAGATTTTTGGTTTTGAAATTAAGGCGATTGCAATAGATAATCTTCTTTTATAACCACCAGATAGGGTTTTTGCTTTTTGATTTATCACTTCATTTAGATTAAAGATATCAATAATTTCATTTATTGTGCTAGCATTATTATTGTTATATATATTTGCAAAAAACTCTAAATTCTCTTTTACTGTTAGATTGTTTGCTACTGATGTTTCTTGTGGTGATATATCTATAATTTCTTTAATTTTATCAATCTCTTTATCTAAACTAAAATTATTTATCATTATAGTTCCACTTGTTTTATTCGTTAAACCACAAAGAATTTTAATTAGAGTTGTTTTTCCAGCACCATTTACGCCCAAAAGCCCAAACAATTCGCCTTCTTTAATTGTTAGAGAAACATTATCTAATGCCTTTTTAGTTTTATAGTTCTTGCAAACATTTTCGATCGTTATAATATTCATACAATAAAACTCCTTATTGTTTTAATACCTTATCTGTTAAACTATCAATAACATCTGCTTTTAGTAAAGCAATACCTTTTTCCTTATCGCAAAGAATAATAACAGAATCTCCTGGATTTATATCAAACATATTTCTTATCTCTTTAGGTATAACAATTTGTCCTTTTTCTCCCACTTTACAAATACCAACATATTTGTTTTTATCAGTTTTGACTTTTTCCATATCAAACTCCTTTTGTATAACTAGTTATACTTTTCGTACTAATTATACTTTTATATGACAGCTTTGTCAACTAATTAACAAAAAAACATCTTATCAATCATGATAAAGTGTTTTCTAAAATTATTTTGCTAGTTTCAAAAGCCAGTGACCATTTTCCGTGCTTTTTTATTGTGTAAACAATAAACCCCCAGATAGTCTGGGGGTGCAGTAAAGGTTAACCGTTGAGAAAATTCCTCCGTTTGTGTATAATCAAAGTTGCGACCTGCCAGAAGCAACAAAG
>JAXFZW010000124.1:0-2932 GCA_034184645.1 Clostridia bacterium
CCCGCTCCTTGCCCCCTTTTCTCCGCTTATTACGAAAGACCTTAAAGACGGAATTTATAAGGGCTTTATGATAGAGCAGTCTATCCGCCCATTATCCTTAAAAAACGCTAACAAAAGGCGGATAGAAAAATGACGAAAGCCTTAAAAACAAGACAAATCTGCTTTTTTTATATCGCCCTTTTGCCGGTAATAAAAATGTTTACCGTGCCGAGTTTTCTTGCGAGGATTTGCGGTGAAGACGCGTGGCTTTCGGCACTTATAAACTCTTTGACGGATATACTCGTAGTCGCCATTTTATACTTTACCTTAAAAGACCTGCCGTGCGACTTTTTTACCGCGTTAGAAAGGCGGTTCGGAAAGGGGTTTTCTAAAGCCGTTATTTGCTTTTATCTCGTGTTCTTTTTGCTAAAAACGGTTATGCCGATGAACGAAGAAAAAGAATACGTAGAACTTACCCTTTATATGACTTCGCCGAACATTTTTACCTTTATGCCCGTGTTTATTGCGGTAATTTACCTTTCGTCTTTAAAGTTAAGGGTTATAGGGCGCGTGGCGGACGGGGTGTTTTTTATAGCCATTTTAGGTTACCTTTTTATGTTCGTTCTTGCCCTTAATAGTACCGATTTAACGGCGATTTTACCCGTAGGCGCGCACGGAACGGACATTTTAAAAGGCGCGTATCAATCCGCAAGTTGGTTTAACGACGGGGCGTATTTTCTCTTTTTCACGGGCGAATACGTTAAGGGCAAAAAAGACGGGCTTAAAATTATTTTATCCTGCCTTTTGGGGGGCGTAATCGTTTCGGCGTTTTCAATAGTGTTTTACGGAACTTTTACTTCCGTCGCCTTCCGCCGTGGGTTTGCGCTTACCGAAATTTCCAAGTACACCACGGCGATAAACAATATGGAAAGGTTTGACTATCTGCCCATTTTCGCCTTGCTTTTTACTTCGGTTTTTTCGCTCGCTCTCCCGTTTTACTTCGCGACCGAACTTTTAACAAGGCTTTTGCCTGTAAAACGCCCGCTCTCGGCGGTAATAACCGCCCTTCCCGCCGTGATTTTACTGCTTTTTTTCAACGAATATTTTGCGAGTGTAGAAACCTTTATAACGCGTTACGCGCCCGCGTATTTTATCGCTTTCGGTAGCGTGTTCCCCATAATTTTCGCGCTAATCTTAAAACTTTCAAAAAACAAGGAGTACGGCTATGAGATTTATGAAAGTTAAAATATTTTTTATTGCCGTTATGGTGGTGTTTATGCTGTTTTTTTCTAACGATTTCGGACTAATAGATATAGAAAAAACGGCGATAATAACCGCCGTGGCGTTAGACCTTACCGATAGCGGAGAATACAAGGTTACCGCGCAGATAGCCGTTCCGGAAGCCACCGACACCAACACCGAAAACCTGCGCGCGCAGATCTCCGGCACGGGCGCGACGGTAGGCGCTGCGATAAAGAATATCGGCGACACTTCGGGGTGGTTTCCGCAACTGTGCTTTTGTAACCTTATAATAGTCGGCGGTGAGTTTTCCGATTATAATTTGATAAAAATTCTCGACTATTTTTCTAAAACCCTGCGTATTCAGGACTCCGCGCTTATAGTTATGGCGGAAAATAAGGCGGACGAACTTCTTAAACTCGCAACCCCCTTAGACAATATCTCTTCTTTTGCCCTGCAAAAAATCATACTTAAAAACGCAGGCTTAAACCGCGACGTGGCGGTGGCGGATATAAAGAGTTTTTGCACGGGATATTATTCTGGCTCCGCGTCTTCTTATATGCCTATCGTTAAAATCATTTCGCAAAAAGAAGAAAATCAACCCGCTTCCGCAGGCGGTGGCGGTTCTTCTCAAGGCAATGAAGGGAATTCGGGCGGGGCAAAAGGCGACTATATTTTTAACGCCAACACCACCGCGCTTTTTTACCAAGGCAAAAAGGTGGGCGAACTGACGGAAGACTTAACGCTCGTTTTTAACGCCATAACGGGCGACTTTAATTCCACTACTTTTGAAGTTAAAGGCGTTGAAACGGGCGCGGAAACGAAAAACTACCTTTTAACCGTTTTTGACTCTGACGCGCAAAAAACTCTTGCCGTTTCAACTAACGGACTTACCCTTAACGTTTCGCTCGACATATACGCTAAAATAAGCGATAATAACGGCACTTTTTCCGACGCGGAATACTCTAAAAACCTGCCTATGCCGGATTGTGTAAAAGAAAAAGCCGAAAGGGAGTTTACCGCGCATATAGAAGACCTTATCCGCACGGAGATTGCAACGGGGTGCGACTTTTTGGATGTAAAGCAAGAACTTTATCGCAAGCACCACGCTTTTTACGAAGAGTTGAATAAAGACTGCCTTAATAATTTGGATTTTACCGTTTCGGTAACCTTTTCGGGGCAGAAATAGAAAAAAGAACGGATAAAAAATCAAAAGTCAAGGTTATATGACACGGAAAGTGAAAATATTTTTGAAATTTTTTTTTGAATATCCGGCATATAATCTTGACTTTTATAATTCTGCCTGCCATTTTTACAAAGTTTTTACCCCTGCCCCACCGCAATTTTATCTAAAATCTTCGCGCTTTCGACAAAAGAAGTCAAAATAAGACAAAAATTTCAAAAATAAAAAATTGACTTGCATTATCGTTTATTGTATAATGATAGTGTCAAAACACCCAATAAATAATATTATTTTCAAGGAAAACTTAATAATCTTGTACTAACTTTTTTTAATAAAGTTAATACCACCATTAAATACGGTGGGGTTTACCCTGTCGGAAGAAATTGGTGTTGTTAACTTTTGCAAAAAAGTACAGTAGTTTCCTTGGTTTGGGGTGTTTTGACGAATTTCCTGAACTTCCGATACGGGTAGTCTCATAGTGCCGCGTATCGAAAGGTCGCGGCACTTATTTTAAAAAATACAAGGAGAACA
>JAXFZW010000125.1:0-11561 GCA_034184645.1 Clostridia bacterium
GACAACCGAACAGGTTGCTCAACGGGTTTCGGACGGGTTAGTTAACGTAGTACAAAAAAGTTATTCAAAGTCGTATTTACAGATAATTTTGTCAAATACTTTAACTTTTTTTAACCTTTTAGGGTTAATCGTTACCATAGCTCTTATCGTTATACAAGCGCCAATTTCAAGGTTTTTCTTCCTGTTTGTCTACATTGCAAATATTCTTATCGGTATTATTCAGGAAGTACGTGCTAAAATTACGGTAGATAAACTGTCAATAGTTTCAAGTAAAAGTTGCCGAGTTATAAGAAACGGCGATTTAAAAGACATCTCCCCTAAAGAAATTGTTTTAGACGATATTTTATTTTTAGGACTCGGCAACCAAATTCCTACCGACTGTTTGATTTTAGATAAGGAAATCGAAGTTAACGAATCCCTTTTAACCGGTGAATCGTTACCGGTAAAGAAACACGTCGGCGACACACTTTACGCCGGCAGCTATATAACAAGCGGCTCGTGTCACGTTCAGGCGATTAAGGTTGGAACGGAAAATTACGTAGAACAACTTTCCGCCAAAGCAAAACAGTATAAAAAACCCCACTCCGAACTTATGTCTTCGCTGCAAATGATTATTAAAATAGTCGGTGTGGCGATTATACCTATTGCGACACTATTTATTCTTAAAGCGATTTTTTCTGACGGCTTTAATTATAAAACGGCTATAGACGGGACTTCAACCGTAGTAATCGGTATGATTCCCTCGGGCATGTTTTTACTTACAAGTATGGCGCTTGCGGTCGGTATTATTAAACTCGCAAGGCAAAATACTCTCGTTCAGGACCTTTACTCTCTTGAAATGCTTGCCCGTGTTGACACAATTTGTTTTGATAAAACAGGAACGATCACAGACGGCAGAATGAACGTTAAGGACATGGTTCCCCTGACCGACAACCCACCGTGTGATCTTTATACCGTTGTGGGGTCGATGCTGGGTTCACTTTCCGACAATAACCAAACGGCAATAGCATTAAACAACTTTTTCGGACAAAACACAAAATACGTTGCCACAACAAATTTACCATTTAACTCCGCAAGGAAACTTTCTGCGGTTACATTTGAAAATATAGGTACGTTTGCTTTTGGCGCACCTGAATTTGTTTTATCAAAAAAACTTTATAAATCAATCGAAACGCAAATAAATCAATACGCGGCTATGGGACTGAGAATACTTTTGCTCGCTCATTCTGAAAAAGCGATTAAAGACGACTCTGCCCCTAACGACTTTATGCCCGTTGCGTTGATAATTATTGAAGACAACATAAGAAAAGACGCCGCATCGACAATTCAATGGTTTAAAGATAACGACGTTGAAATTAAAGTTATATCAGGCGATAATCCCGTAACCGTTTCGGAAGTGTCAAAACGAGTCGGAATCGATAATGCCGACAAATATATAAGTCTTGAAGGTTTAACCGATAACGAAGTTTTTGACGTTGCCACCCGTTATACGGTATTCGGAAGGGTCACACCCGAACAAAAAGCGATTTTGGTTAAAGCATTAAAGTCCGCAGGTCATACAACGGCAATGACCGGGGACGGCGTAAACGATATTCTTGCATTAAAAGAAGCCGACTGTGCAATTACGGTTGCCGCAGGCAGCGACGCAGCAAGGAACGTTTCGCACCTTGTTTTAATGGATAATAATTTTAACTCTCTGCCGAAAGTGGTTCACGAGGGAAGAAGAGTTATAAACAACGTACAAAGTTCCGCATCACTTTATTTGATGAAAACTTTGTTTACCATTCTTTTGTCGATTCTCGTACTTGTTGCGCCGTACATGAAGAATTACCCATTTTCGCTTTCAAATATGATTATTCTTGAAACGTTTATTATCGGTATTCCTTCATTCTTTTTATCATTGCAACCTAACGACGCACGCGTACACGGTAAATTTATAAGTTACGTTTTGAGTAAATCTTTG
Source organism: Clostridia bacterium (assembly GCA_034184645.1). GTDB lineage: Bacteria > Bacillota > Clostridia > Christensenellales > Borkfalkiaceae > UBA1259. The sequence goes on from JAXFZW010000125.1 coordinate 1,964, forward strand.
CCGAGCGCAATTATAATGGTAATAAACGTCGTACTGATTGAGGTTGCAAAACAATCTCTGATTAACGTATATTCTTATACAACGCCGGCAACTTATACAACAATGGCGGTTCTTGCATTTACTTATGCCGGACTAATTGCCCTGCTTAACATTTGTAAACCGCTTAATATTTTCCGTTCGTGCCTTTTCTTTGCCGACCTTGCGGTAATAGTTCTTATTACTGTTTTAATAATCTTAAACGATTCGGCAATATTTGAAACGGTAAGACTTTCACCGATTAAAGATTATTGGCACCATTTACTTATCGTATTGTCAATCTTACTGTTCGACCTTACAATACTCGATTACGTCAATAGATTTTGTGAAAAATTACGCTTACCGAAACTTCACGACAAGAAAAAGAACAAAAACTAAATACACACAAAAAGGCCTGCAAAATTTATACAGGATTTTTAATTATTAAAATTAAAGCCCGTTGACATTATCAACGGGCTTTAACATTGTTAAAATTTGCTTTTCACTAATTATTTTTCAATAGCGTTCACTATATCACCGACGGTTTTAATATTCATAGCGTCTTCTTCAGAAACAGATACAGAAAATTCTTCTTCAAAAGCCATCAACATTTCAACGACGTCAAGCGAGTCAGCACCTAAATCCTTAACAAGTTCCTTGTCTTCGGTAATTTCTTCAACAGGTTTGTTGAGTTGTTTGGAAATGATTTCCTTAACTTTATCTACGGTTGCCATAATTTTTCTCCTTAAAATTTATATAAATATTTTAATACATTTATATCAAAAAATCAAGCGTTTACAAAATTAACGTTTTTTATTACTTTATACTTTTAAGCCCCCAGATATTGTTTGCATACTCACGAATTGCTCTATCCGCAGCAAACACACCGGCCGAAGCTATATTGTAAAGGCTCTTTTTCGCCCAATCAAGTTTATTCTTATAAACTTCATCGACTTTGGCGTGAATATCCGAATATGCACCGAAATCCGCCAAACACATATACGGATCTGCTATCGGGCTACCGACTAAAAGATACCTTGAAATATCAGAGAATGTATTTCCGTTATAGCCCCTGTTGAGAGCTTCAATAATTCTTTCAAGACGCTTATTTTCAGCGTAGAATTCAGAAGAATTATAACCACTCATCCAAAGCCTGTCAACTTCTTTTGCCGTAAGACCGAAAATAAAGATGTTTTCATCGCCGCAAGCTTCTTTCATCTCAACGTTAGCACCGTCAAGCGTACCGATTGTGAGCGCACCGTTGATCATAAATTTCATGTTACCAGTTCCGCTCGCTTCTTTTCCCGCCTGGGAAATTTGTTCTGAAATTTCCGATGCCGGCATAAGTTTTTCTGCCATTGAAACGTTGTAGTCTTCCATATAAACAACGTTAAGCTTCTCCCTGATTTTTGAGTTGGGGTTTTTCCTTATATCGTCGCTGAGCGAGCAAATAAGTTTAATTATTTGTTTTGCAAAATAATAGCCCGGTGCTGCCTTTGCTCCGAATATAAAGGTTTTGGGCGTCATAGGAAGATCAGGATTATCCTTTAAGTCTTCATAAAGACCAATAATGTAAAGTGCGTTAAGAAGTTGACGTTTATATTCGTGCAAACGTTTTGCCTGAACATCAAACATTGAATCCGGGTCAATTATAAAACCCTGCTTTCTCTTTGCATAGTCGCAAAATTGCTCTTTTTTAATACGTTTAATGTCATTAAGTCGTTTTAATACTTCTTTATCGTCAGCAAACTTTTTAAATCCTGCAAGTTTTGAGGCGTCCATGACATAGCCGTCACCTATACACTCGTTTAAAAGCCCGCAGAGTTCCGGATTTGACTGGCATAGCCATCTTCTATGTGCTATACCGTTGGTTACGTTAGTAAATTTATCCGGGAAAACATCATTGAAATCCTTAAAAATACTATTTTTAATAATTTCGCTGTGTAACGCCGAAACACCGTTTACCTTATGAGAAGCAATAACAGAAAGGTTTGCCATACGGATTTGATTGTGCGAGAATATACTCATCCTTTCAATCTTATCCCAATCTCCGGGGAATAAATTCCACATATCGGCGCAAAATCTTTCGTTAATTTCTTTAAGAATCATGTAAATACGCGGAAGTCTTCTTTGAATAAGGTCTTCGCTCCATTTTTCAAGCGCCTCACTCATAACCGTATGGTTTGTATATGCTACTGTACGGCAAACGATACTCCAAGCGTCATCCCACGAGAAACCGTTTTCATCAATAAGTATTCTCATAAGTTCGGGAATACAAAGTGCCGGGTGCGTATCGTTAATATGAATAGCTGCTTTATCGGGAAGCGTCGACAAATCGCCAAAACGCTTTTTATGATCGCGAACAATATCCTGTAAGGTCGCCGAAACTAATAAATACTGCTGTTTTAGTCTTAAAGATTTACCTTCAAAGTGATTGTCAGAAGGATATAAAACTTTTGAGATAAGATCGGCTTCGGCATCGTCCTGAATACTCTTCATGTATTCGCCCTGCGAGAAAGTTTTCATATCGAAGTCACGAATATTTTGTGCTTTCCAAAGCCTTAAAACAGAAACCGCTTCGCTATCCTTACCTGAAATCATCATATCGTAAGCGACAGCTTCAACTTCCTTTGCGTCGGCGTGTTCCACGGTAAGACCTTTATCCGTCCAGTTTTCCCTGATAAAACCGTCAAATTTAACTTTATAGGTTTTGTCAAGACGTTGAGTAAGCCACACTTCACCACCGGGAAGCCAAATATCGGGAAGCTCCATTTGCCAACCGTCAACGATTTTTTGCTTAAACAAACCGTATTCGTATCTGATTGAATATCCCATTGCGGGGTAATTTTGCGTCGCAAGCGCATCCATAAAGCAAGCCGCAAGACGACCTAAACCGCCGTTACCGAGCCCTGCGTCGGGTTCCATGTCGTAAATTTCTTCAATATCGGTATTAAATTCCTTTTTAAGAACGCTCTTAAAAGTATCTTGTAATCCAAGATTATAAGTATTGTTTTTAAGTGATTGTCCCAAAAGGAATTCCATGCAAAGATAATAAACCCTTTTGCCACCCTGCATTCTGTATTTTTTGTTAAAAGCAGATCTTTTCACCAAAAGAACGTCACGGACAGCAAGAACAAATGCCTTATATATTTGTTCTTTTGTTGCTTCCGCAGGTGTAGTACCGAAATACTTTGAAAGTTTTCCTTTAATAAGTTCCGAAACGTCTTTTTCGGTCATGTTGTTCATTTTTGTCTCCTGTTTAATAAAATAATTCTCTCAAATTCCCCTATAATCACTTTAATTATTCATTATACAGTTTTTCATATTCCAACGACTGATTCTTCCATGAAAAATCAGATGTCATGGCTTTATTTTGAACGACTTTCCACTTGTTTTTATCCTTATACGTCCTTATTGCATCATTTATTGCATAAAGCATATCGTGCGAATTATAATCATGGAAGGTAAAGCCGTTTCCTCCTTTATCAAAAGGTTTAATACTGTCGTTCAGCCCGCCCGTTTCCCTTACAACCGCAACTGTTCCATAGCGGCTTGCAATCATTTGAGAAAGTCCGCACGGTTCCATTTTTGACGGCATAAGGAAAATATCGGAACCTGAATAAATCTTTCTAGATAAATCCTGGTTAAAAGCAATAACGGTAACACACTTGCCTTTATAGTTTTGTGCAACGTTATTAAAGAAGTTTTCGTAAGCAATTTCGCCTTTACCTAAAATCACAACCTGAACGTCTTGATCTAAAAGACTTTCAATGGCACTTTTTACAAGGTCAAGACCTTTATGCGAAACAAGTCTTGAAATAATGGCGACAATCGGCACGTTGGGTTTTACAGGTAAGTTAAGCATCTTTTGAAGTTCAGCTTTACATACAGCCTTTCCGGAAACGTCATTTGCCGAATAATTCTTGAACAAATACTTATCCGTTTCAGGATTGTAAAAATCCATATCGATTCCATTTAGAATTCCGTGAAATTTATTTGCATTGCGCTTTACTATGGACGCAAGACCGTGTGCAAAGAAATCGTCGTTTAATTCCTTGGCGTAGGTCGGACTAACAGTTGAAACTATGTCAGTCATTTCGATTGCGCCCTTCATAAGGTTAACGTTACCGTCAAACTCAACAAACTGACGGATAGAATCAGAAAAACCAAAAAGCGATTCAAACGTATCCATTCCGAATATCCCTTGATATTCTATATTGTGTATTGTAAAAATCGTCTTAATTCTTCTGAATTTATCGTCGCGATAGTACATTCCTTTAAGGAATATAATCGACGCAGCGGTTTGCCAATCGTTACAATGTAAAACGTCAGGATAAATATCAAGTCTTGCTATCGTATCTAGGGCAGCGCGCGAAAAGAAAGAAAATCTTTCCCCATCGTCGTAAAAACCGTAAATATTACCTTCTCTTTTGAAGTAATATTCATTATCGATAAAATAAAATTTTACGCCCTGATATTCGTAAAAGAAAACACCGCAATATTGCCATCTCCACGCAACCGAAACATTAAAATTCGTCAAATATTTAAATTTTGCCCTGAATTCTTGGTTGATATTGCTATAAAGCGGAAGAATAACGCTAACGTCGTAATTGCCGTTTGCGGCAATCGCCTTAGGTAGCGAACCTAAAACGTCGGCAAGCCCGCCCGTTGCAATAAACGGAGCCGCTTCCGAACCGATAAAAACAACTTTCTTTTTACCCGAATCAATTTTTTTTACAGGTTTTGACGTTGAATTTTTAACGGGTTTTTTTGCAGTAGCCTTTTTTTCTATTTCAGGTTTTACCGCCGATTTAGCGGAAGAAGTTTTTTTAACTTTGCTTTCCATAAAATCTCCTTAAATTATACCATAATTCCCTTTCCGATATAGAACGGGTGAATATCCGTTCCGGAAAGAATCTTTTTATCTCTTACAACGACGTTTTTGTCCGCTATAATGTAGTTAAGCATAGAATTTTCACCTAAAACGGTGTCCTGCATAACAATGCTGTTTTTAATTACAGCACCACGGGCAACTTTTACGTTTCTGAAAATAATACTGTTTTCAACTTCGCCTTCAATAATACAGCCGTCGGCAATCATTGAATTTTTAATTACGGCACTATTACCGAATTTAGTAGGCGCAGAGTCTCTTATTTTTGTAAACACACTTCTGTCGCCGAAAAGTTCATGACGGTGTTCTTCCTTTAATATGTCCATATTTCCCTTAAAGTAAGCCGCAAGCGAAGAAATTCCCGTATAAAAGCCCTTATGTTCAAAACCGATTACTTTCATACTCTTTAAGTTTTCGGCAATAACGTCGCTCATAAAATGACGCTTATTGTGAGAAATACTGTCCATAACAATATTTTGAAGTAACGATTTTTTCATAACGAATACGTTAATAAAAAGATTCATATCTTTCTTTTCGTGTTGAGATGCAAAAGATACTCCTACAATTCTGTCACCGTCAAGTGTAAAATCGTAACTCGTTACCCCTTCCGGCACGTCTTCGCGTTTAAGTTTTTTATAAACGAGAGAAATATCGGCGTGGTTTCTTATATGATTTTCGATAATTTCATTATAATCGATTCTGCAAACGTTGTCGCAATCGCTGATTACGACGTATTCTTCGTCGGCACGGAAAAGGAAACTCGTTATTCCTTTAAGTGCGTCAAGACGAGAAGTGTAAAGCCTATCGTTTTCAAGATCTCCGAAAGGAGGTAAGAAAATAACACCGCCGTCCTTTCTTGCAAGGTCCCAATCTTTACCGCTTCCGACGTGGTCCATAAGCGACTGATAATTGTTTTTGGTAATAATATCGATCGTATCGATTCCCGAATTTACCATATTTGAAAGCGGGAAGTCTATAAGCCTGTATCTTCCGCCGAAAGGTATTGAGCCGAGAGTTCTGATTCTTGCGAGTTCAGGCACGTTGTTATCGTGAATATTTGAGAAAATTATACCTACCGCTCTCATATTATTTATTCTCCTTTACTACGTCTTTATCGACCATGCTGCCGCCTGCAACTTTTGCACCGTCAGCAACTGAAATATTGCGACTTAAAACTGCAATTCCTTTGCCTTCGCTCTTTTTTTCTCCGATTATCGCATTTTTGCCGATAACAGTGTTTTCGTCGATTATCGAGTATTCAACGACAGAGTTTTCACCTATTACAACGTCTGACATTATAATACTGTTTTTAACGACCGCACCCTTCTTTACGATAACAGAACTTGCAAGAACCGAATTTTCAACCGTACCGAAAATTTCACAACCCGACATTATAATGCTGTTTGCGACTTTTGATTCGTTTCCGAGATACTGAGGAGGCGCAAGCGGACTTCTCGACTGAATTTTCCAGGAATTATCTGTAACGTCGAATTTAGGTTCGTCACCTAAAAGATCCATATTTGCTTCGTAAAGAGAATCTATTGTTCCTACGTCTTTCCAATAACCTTCAAACTTGTAAGCCATCATCTTTTCGCCGTTATTTAACATAGTCGGCAAAATATCTTTACCGAAATCGTTTGATGAATTCGGATTTACGCTGTCTTCTTCAAGATATTTATAAAGTTTTTTTGCGGAAAATATATAAATACCCATTGATGCAAGCGTTGACTTGGGGTTTTTGGGTTTTTCCTCAAATTCATAAATGGAACCGTCCGCATTAGTATTCAAAATACCGAAGCGGGAAGCCTCTTTTATCGGAACTTCGATTGCGGCGATAGTACAATCCGAGTTATTAAGTATATGGTAATTAAGCATCGTCGCATAGTTCATTTTATAAATATGGTCGCCGGACAGTACGAGAACGTAGTCCGGATCAAATTGACGAATAAAATGAAGGTTTTGATAAATAGCGTTCGCAGTACCTTTATACCAGTCGGACGAGTGCTTACCCTGATACGGTGAAAGAATATGTACTCCACCGAAAGCACGGTCCAAATCCCACGGCTGACCGTTTCCGATATAATCGTTTAATATCAGCGGTTGATATTGCGTCAACACGCCTACCGTGTCAATACCCGAGTTTACGCAGTTTGAAAGCGGAAAGTCAATAATTCTATACTTACCCCCAAACGAAACGGCAGGTTTTGCAATGTTGTTCGTAAGAGCGTAAAGCCTGCTGCCTTGTCCGCCCGCAAGTAACATTGCAACGCATTTCTTTTTTCTTACCATATAAAAATTCTCCTTAAAATTTATAAGTTAAATTTAATATTAAAAACTTTTTGTTTTTTATTCAACTTTCATAAAATAAACTGTTGAAAATTTCGGCAACGTAAATATAATTGAATCGTTTTTCCCGTGAGCGGGTTTTTTAACCGTTTTAAAAGTTTTACCTTTTATTGCACCCGATCCGCCGAAAATCTTTGAGTCAGAGTTCAAGATTATCTTATACGTGCCGACTTCAAGTCCTAACCTGTAATCTTCATAATCATTACCGGAAAAGTTTGAAATAACCGCTATTTTGTTGCCGGACCTGTCAATTCTGTAAAACGAAAGAACGTTGTTGTCGTGTTCATCAACAGAAATCCAGTTAAACCCATCCCACGAATCTTCAATTTCGTAAAGCGGTGCAAACGATTTATAAACCGAATTCAAGGATTTATTGTATTCCGAAAGTTTTTTGTGAAGTTCATATCTCAACATAAAAAACTCCACACCTTGTTTATAGTCCCACTCCTTGAATTGACCGAATTCGCTACCCATAAAAGTAAGTTTTTTACCAGGGTGAGCAAACATATATGCCATAAAAGCGCGTAAATTTGCAAATTTTGATTGAACGTCGCCAGGCATTTTATCAATTAAAGAGCGTTTACCGTGAACGACTTCATCGTGCGAGATAGGTAAAATAAAGTTTTCGCTGAAAGCATAAATCATTGAAAACGTCATTTTATTGTGATTTCCGCTTCTGAAATACGGATCACATTGCATATACGACAAAACGTCGTTCATCCAACCCATATTCCATTTATAATTAAACCCTAATCCGCCGACTTCCGTAGGTTTTGTGATTAACGGAAAAGCCGTCGACTCCTCTGCAATCATAAGCGCATAAGGAAATTTACCGAAAACTACGGAATTTAACTTTTTGAGAAAAGCAATTGCCTGTAAATTATAATTACCGCCGTTTTCATTAGGAATCCACTCACCGGGTTTTCTGTCGTAATCAAGGTATAGCATTGAAGCAACGGCATCTACGCGAAGTCCGTCTATATGGAATTTTTCAAAAAGAAAAACCGCATTTGAAATCAAAAAACTTTGGACTTCATTTCTGCCCCAGTCGAAAATTCTCGTCCCCCAACCTTTATGTTCCATTCTGTCCCAGCCTTGATTTTCATAGCAAGGCGTTCCGTCAAACTCAAAAAGACCATGTTCGTCTTTCGGAAAATGTGCCGGAACCCAATCAACAATAACTGAAATTCCATTTTGATGAAACCTGTCAACAAGGAACATAAAATCCTTGGGTGTACCAAACCTTGAAGATACTGCGTAATACCCTGTAACCTGATACCCCCACGAACCGTCGAAAGGATATTCTGATATGGGCATAAATTCTACGTGGGTATAGCCCATGTTTACGACGTAATTTACAAGTTCGTCCGCAAGTTCAATATATGAATAATACGAACCGTCAGAATGTCTTTTCCATGAAGCAAGGTTAATTTCGTAGATATTCATCGGCTTATCATATGGTGCGGTACGGGAATTTATAAAATCACCGTCCTTCCATTCGTAGCCGTCAAGCGCATAAACTTTAGAAGCCGTTTTACTCGGCGTTTCGCTATGAAAAGCATACGGATCGGCTTTAAGAACGAGCCTACCGTTATGCTTTATTGCGAACTTATAAGTATCAAATTCTTTTAATCCTTCGATAAACGTCTCGTAAATACCGCCGTCACTTATCCTTTCCATAGGATTTTTATCGGCGTTCCACCCGTTAAAATCACCAACAACGGAAACACTTTCGGCCTTAGGTGCCCAAGTACGAAAAACCACGCCTTTTTTTGCGTCAATCTCAGTAAAATGAGCGCCTAAAAACTCATAAGCATTATAATTTGTCCCCTGGTGAAACAGGTAAATTGGTAAATCCTCTTGATCTTCAACAAACGATTTACCATTTATGCGTTCAACCATTAAACACCTCAATCAGCCGATTAACAAAAATAATCGGGGTTTTTCTTTGGTGCGGCATCCATTTCCGCTTTGGTCGCTTCATAGCCTTTTCTTCCGAAAAGAGCGTACGTAGCGTTTTTACCGCCTTCCACACCGGGCTGATTAAAGGTATCGATATTAAGCATTGCCCCGGTAAACGCAGTTTCCATTTCAAACATAAAAAGAAGTTCTCCTATGGTAAATGCATTAACTTCGGGAAGTGTAATCGTGTAGTTAAGTCTGTTTGCGGTAGTCAAGGCGTATTCGGTTGCCTTTCTTTCCGCTGTAATAAGTTCGTTCATCGTATGTCCGCAAAGGAAATTTACATCGGGAATATTCGGACATCCGTCGCTGATAGGAACTTCGGCACGGTAATTTTCAACTCCGATAAGAGTAATTACCTTATCAAACGGGCCTTCACGGTAA
>JAXFZW010000126.1:0-8076 GCA_034184645.1 Clostridia bacterium
CGACGTGTTGATTGTCGAAACGTGGCCTTTCAACGGTAAGATTTTGTCGTTGATGTAGTCAACGATCCAGTTTGCCTGCGGGAAGAATTCAGCGTCGAATTCAAACGGAGGAGTAATCCAGTTCTGCGCACCGCAAACTACTGCCGGAGCGTCTAAATAATCGAAGCAAAGTTCGTTGATGTTCCTTGCGATGTCGTTTAAGAAACTTCCCCTTGCGCAAGCGTCGGACGCGAGAATAATTCTGCCCGTCTTTTTAACGCTTTCAACAACCTTTTCGTAGTTGAAGGGAACGATTGATCTTGCGTCGATAATTTCGGCTTCGACACCGTATTTTTCGGAAAGAATTTTAGCCGCTTCAACCGCTTTATAAAGAGTTGCACCGATGGTTAAAATCGTTACGTCGCTACCGACACGTTTAACGTCCGGTTCGCCGAGCGGAATTTCGTAATATCCTGTCGGAACGCCTTCCTTATGGAATTCTTCGCCCTTGTCGTAAATTCTTTGACTTTCAAAGAATACTACGGGGTCTGTGCCGTTGAGTGCCGCGTTCATTAAGCCCTTAGCGTCGTAAGGAGTTGCCGGGAAGCAAACTTTAAGTCCGGGAACGTGTGCGGGGAGCGCAACCCAGTCCTGCGAGTGTTGTGCGCCGTACTTACTACCTACCGATACACGGAGAACGACAGGCATCTTCAAAATACCCGAAGACATTGCTTGCCATTTAGCGAGTTGGTTAAATATTTCGTCGCCCGCACGACCCATAAAGTCTGCGTACATAAGTTCTACGATTACCCTGCCGCCGCAAAGTCCGTAACCTACTGCGGAAGAAACGATTGCCGCTTCGGATATCGGGGAGTTGAATAATCTGTGGTAAGGAAGCGCTTCGGTAAGTCCTTTATACACCGCAAATGCGCCGCCCCAGTCACGTACGTCTTCACCGTACGAAGTTAAAGTAGGATCTTTATAGTATCTGTCGATAATCGCTTCAAATAAACCGTCCCTGATGTTGAAACGCTTCATGTTGGAAACGAGTTCGCCCTTTTCGTCAAATGCATAACGCTGCTTGCCTGCGATTTGTTTTACGCGCGGATTTTCTTCCATAGGCATTTTAACGTCAACCGGTCTATCTTCCATCTTTTCAACCGAACCGTTGCTGAACATAAGGTTTTCAACGTAATACGGATCTTTTTTGAAGTCAAGATAAGGCGATTCAACGGGATCTGCCGCAAGTTTGCAAAGTTTAAGCATTCTTTCGGATATGCTTGCAAGTATATCGTCGAACTTGCCGTCCGATTCGACCTTTGCGTCAACGAGCGCTTTTCTGTAAGTGATAAGCGGATCGTATTCCTTCCAAGCGTCGACTTCTTCCTGAGTACGGTAGCTCATAGCGTCTGACGGAGAGTGTCCGCCGAAACGATACGTTACTACGTCGAGCATTGCGGGACCTTCGCCTTTTAAGAGGATTTCTTTCTTTCTCTTGACTGCGTCGATAACCGCAAGCGGGTTAAAGCCGTCAACCCTTTCAGAATAGAGTTGCGAGGGCGATACGCCTGCGCCGAGACGTGCAAGGAAGTCGTAAGCCATCGTTTCGCCACGGGTTTGTCCGCCCATGCCGTAGTCGTTGTTGAAGAAGTTGAAAAGTATGGGAAGTCCGCCTTTCTTTTCCCAAAGGGTGCGGAATTGATCCATTGCGGCAAAGTTCATAGATTCGTAAACTACGCCGCATCCGATAGCGCCGTCTCCGACGTTAGAAATTACGATACCGGGTTTGTTGTTAATCTTTTTATAAAGTGCCGCACCGAGTGCAACGGGTGCCGCACCGCCGACGATTGCGTTGTTCGGGTAAATACCGAAGGGCAAGAAGAAAACGTGCATCGATCCGCCCATGCCCCTGTGGAAACCTGTACGGCGAGCGAAAATTTCACTCATAAACCCATAAAGAAGGAAGTCAACCGCAAGATCTTTTACGTTGCCCGTTTTGTTGAGTTTTTCAACAGGAGCAAGCGTTTCGCCGTTCATAAAATCCTTCATTATTTGATAAAGCTTGTCGTCGGGAAGTTTGTTGATTGACGCAAGACCACGTGCTAAAACTTCGCTGTGCGAACGGTGTGAACCGAAAGTCATGTCGTCAAGATCAAGGTTATACGCTTGCCCTACCGCAGCCGCTTCCTGTCCCATTGAAAGGTGGGCAGGTCCCGGATAAGAGTGCTTAAAACCTTGATATTCCCCTTTAATTTTAATCGAGTTGATCATGCTTTCAAATTCACGAAGAACTGCGATGTCGTTAAAGATTCTTACAAAGTCGGCTTTTTTGAAGTTCTTTTTTTCGTCTTCAATAGTCTTGTTGTACTGGTTTACGGGAATATCCGTAAATTCGATTTTACCGGGGGCCCTTAAAAATTTGGGATCCACGAATAACTGTTTTGACATTTTTTATTTCTCCTTAAAATATATCTCTTTAATTAAATCGTGAAAATCGCTTCACGGACGATTTCGCATACCGTAGGATGCGGGAATACAAGTTTTTTGATGTTTTCGATATCAACTTCAAGATCAACCATTGCGGATACCGCAACGATAAATTCGCCTGCGTACGAACCGATTATATGCGCTCCGATAAGCGTATTGGTCTTTTTGTTGATAACGAGTTTGCAAATCCCGTCGAGATTGGTGTTTTCGGCAACGTATCTTCCGGAATATGTCATGGGAATAGAAACGACTTTTACGTCGATTCCCTTCGCTTTTGCACTTTCTTCCGTTTCTCCTACCGTTCCGACTTCGGGATTGGTGTAAATTACCGAAGGAATTACGTTATAACGCATTCTGTCCTTTTTGCCGAGCATATTGTTGACGGCAACTTCGGATTCCCTGTAAGCGGTATGTGCGAGCATTACTTTGCCGTTGACGTCGCCGGTTGCATAAACGTTTGCTACGTTAGTGCGCATCGTGTCGTCGGTGACGATTGCTCCGCGTTCCATATTTACGCCTATGTTTTCAAGTCCTATGCCCTGAGTTACTGCCCTACGGCCGATTGATAAAAGTATTTTGTCTGCTTTAACTTTTTCGGTTTTGTTGTCCTTTTCGTAAACGACGCCGTCCGCTTCGATTGCGGTAACTTTGCATCCGAGATTAAATTTAACGCCCTTTCTTTCAAGCGATTTTTGTAAAATCGCCGAAACTTCCTTTTCGGTAGGCCCTGCGATTTTGTCGAGCATTTCGACGACTTCGACGTGGCTGCCGACAGATGAAAAATAGCTTGCCATCTCTAACCCTATAACGCCGCCGCCGATAACGACGAGTTTTTCGGGAATTTCGGTAAGGTCAAGTATTTCCCTGTTGGTCAAAACAAGTCCCGAAGCGATTTGCTCTTTAAGTCCCGTGATGGGCGGAACTACGGGCATAGAACCCGTTGCAATCAAAAGTCTTTTTGCGGTGACGGTTTCATCCCCCGCTTTAACGGTAAACCCGTCCGCATTTTTACCTTCGATAAAAGCTTCCGCACTTTTCATGGTAACTTTGTTTTTCTTTAACGTCGCTTTAATACCCGAAACGAGCATTTTAACGACTCCGTTTTTCCTTTCGACAACGAATTTTTGATCAACCTTTGCGCTTCCGTCAACCTTAACGCCGTAAGCCGCCGCATGATTTGCGTAGTCGGCAACTTTTGCCGAGTTAAGGAAAGTTTTACTCGGAACGCAGCCTTCGTTAAGGCATACGCCGCCGAATTCACGTTTTTCAACGACAAGCGTTTTAAGTCCTGCGTGTCCGGCACGTTCCGCCGCAAGATATCCCGCAGGGCCGCCGCCGATAACGACTAAATCGTAAATTTCCATATATTTACTCCTTTATTATTTTCACGAATTATGATTAAATGCTTCCCGAATCGGCAAGAAGATTGAACGAGAAGTTTTCAAGGTATTCTTTGAGTTCTTTTAAGAACCTTGACGCAGGTGCGCCGTCTAACGCCCTATGATCGTATGAAAGCGAAAGACTCATTGCCGTGTAAGGAATAATTTCACCGTTTTTGCCGAGTTTAACTCTCGTTTCAAGAGTGTTCACGCCGAGTATTCCGGTTTGAGGCGGATTGACTACGGGCGTAAAGCTTTCAATACCCATAGTACCTACGTTTGAAACGGTAAAACTACCGCCTGTCAAAAGATCGGGCGATAACTTTCCGTCGATTGCGTCGGAAGAAAGTTTTTTACTCTTTACGGCAATTTCCGAAAGACTCATAGTGTCAGCACCGAAAAGAGTGGGAACTAAAAGTCCGCGCGGCGTATCGGTTGCGATACCTATGTTGGTATGCTCAAAATAACGCATTGTGTCGCCGTTGATTAAGTTTGCGTTGAGATCTTTATGATTTTTAAGTACACGCGAAACGGCGAATACGATTATATTGTTTACTGTAATGGGCGGAAGTTTTAACTTTTCCGCATTGTCTTTTAAGTACTTTCTAAAAGCCATTACGTTAGTGCAGTCAAACGAAAGCGTGTGGGTAAGTTGCGCCATCGTAGAAAGGCTTAAAACCATATTCTTTGCGATAACCTTTCTGATAGACGACATCTTTTCGTCCTTAAACGCTTTGAAGTCCACGGGGGCTTTTTCAGCCGCAGGTGCAGCCTGAGCCGCAACGGGTGCGGATACGGGATTGACGCTCGCTTCCCTTATATCCCTTTCGATAATTCTTCCGTTAGGTCCTGTGCCTACCGCAGCGGAAAGCGGAACACCGAGTTTTTCGGCAAGATGTTTTGCCCTGGGAGATGCGAAAATTCTATCGCCGTCCTTTGCGGTTGCCGTTGCTTTTACAGGTTCGGCTTTGGGTGCTTCCGCCTTTACGGGTTCTGCCTTAACTTCAACTGCCGCAGGCGCTTTTGCACCCGACGGATTAAAGCATGATGCGTCAACGCCGTGTTCCCCTACTGCCAAAACATTAGTTCCGACGGGGATTTCGTCGCCTTCTTCAAAGAAGATTGCTAAAACTTCGCCTTCGACTTCGGATTGAAGATCAAAAGACGATTTATCGGTTTCGTAAGAGAAAAGATTATCTCCGACTTTTACTTTATCGCCGACCTTTACGTTCCATTTGGTTAAAATGCAACTTTCAACCGTTATACCCGACTTGGGCATTGTAACGGGCGTAGCCTTGATGTCTGCGGGAATTGCCGCAGGTGCAGCCGCCGGTTTAACTTCCTCGGTTTTTACTTCGGTCGCCTGAGGCGCTTCCGTTCCGCCTTTAAATGCGGAAACGTCTTCACCATGGCTACCTATTACCATTACGTTTGAAAGTACGGGGACTTCGTCGCCTTCTTCACATAAAAGCGCTAATACTTCGCCTTCAACTTCGGCGGCATAGTCGATTGACGACTTGTCCGTTTCAAATGAAAACAGTATGTCGCCGACTTTTACTTTATCGCCGACTTTTACGTTCCATTTGGTCAGTATGCAACTTTCTACCGTTATGCCTTGCTTCGGCATTGTTACGGGACTTGCCATATTACTTTATATCTCCTTTTTTATTGTCCTTAAATTTTTTCGGCGTTGGCGAGAACGTACTTTTCAGCTTCGTCCGACCAGATGCCGTTGTTCTTTTTGCAAATTATGTCGAGATCTTTAAAGAACTTGTTTGTTTTGCCGAGTTCTTCAAAGTCGGCGATTGCCGTCATAGGCATTTTAATATGAGTGTAAACGAGTTTTTTAGCACCCTTTATATTGGGAAGGTTCATCGTCGTGTCAATAACGCTGTCAAGACCACCGACGTGAGAAATCATAATGGACGGATTGATTTTACCTTCGCCCGAAAGTTTAATCGCTTCCTTCATATCGTCCGTGTTGCCGCCAGAAGTTCCCGTTATTCTGTGGAAAGCGTAGTGAACGTCGTAGAAGTTAAACTTCGCCGAGAAGTCTGTTTTAAGCGGACCTGCAAAGAAGTTAAGACAGCCGCCGTCACCAAGTAATGCGTCGCCCTGTTCGACAAGTGCGGAAACGGGCGCGTAAACGAATACATCGTCGTAACCTTTACCGCCGTTAAGTCCTTTAATATAAGCGACGGGGTCTTCAACCTTTGACGTGTTGACGTAAACGAGTTTTACGCCGTGCTTTGCGGCGTCGTCAACCGTAAGGATTGACGCCGCCCTGTCAAGACGAGCTTGGTCGATATCGGTAACTACCATAAGCGAAGGACGCCTGTCGCAGTGAATACCGTAATCAACCGCACCGAGCCCCATAGGACCGACGCCGGCAAGTATTGCCACCGCACCGCCTTCCTTAATTCCCATTTCGTGAGAGTGGTTAGCGTAATTGCTGTGGTAATTTTCGTGATAGCCCGCAATTATACAGGACATAGGTTCTGCCAGCGAAGCCTTAAAGTAGCTTTCGCCGTTATACGGCAAAAGGCAACCCTTTTCCATTACTTCGTTTGGAATAATAACGTACTGTGAGTCGCCCCCGATATATTTATAAGAATACCCCGGCGCACCGAGACCGTTTAAAAGCGGTTTGTAGTCGATTGCAGGCTGAATTCCGAATTTCATGCCTTCCTTAAACTGACCTTGCCACTTTGCGCCTACTTTTAAAATGTCGCCGCAAAATTCGTGTCCGACGATTACGGGATTTTCCGCTACGTCTTCGGGAACACGCTTATGCGCCGACCCTTGTTCCATCGCCTTGTAGGTGGACATACAAATACTGTCCGATACTACGCGTGCGAGAATTTCGTCTTCTTTAATTTCAGGAAGTTCAAACTCTTCAAGTCTTAAATCTTCCTTACCGTAAAGTCTGACCGCTTTGGTTTTCATTAAACTTTACCCCCGATTTTTATTCTAATAAATTATATCATATATATTATATATTGTGAATACT
This sequence comes from Clostridia bacterium, assembly GCA_034184645.1. Classification (GTDB taxonomy): domain Bacteria; phylum Bacillota; class Clostridia; order Christensenellales; family Borkfalkiaceae; genus UBA1259. The sequence goes on from JAXFZW010000126.1 coordinate 6,856, forward strand.
TGTTCATTAAGTTGACAAAAAATCTTTTTTTTGATACAATATGAACACAAATGAACAAAAACGTGCAAATTTTTCTTTTTTAAGGGGAAAACGGTATGCTAAGTATAGAACGTCAGGAAGAAATACTTGAAATCTTAAAAAACAATAAATCGGCGACGGTTGAAACGCTGTCAAAAAGCCTTTTCGTGTCGGCGGCGACAATTCGTCGAGACCTTCGCGAAATGGAAAAACAGTCGCTTATCAAACGCTCTCACGGTGGTGCAATGATTTTTCAATCTTCATCCGACGAGTCGGCAATAGTAATAAGAGAACAGGAAAACGTCGCCGAAAAACGCTCGATTGCAAATCTTGCGGTTAAACTTATTCAAAACGGATACAATCTTTTTTTGGATTCTTCAACTACCGTTGGGTTCGTTATTCCTCTGTTTAACCGTTTTAACTATCTTTCGGCAACGACAACAGGGCTTAAAAACGCACTTTTGCTTTCGGCGACTAACAACGTTAAAATTTATATAGCCGGCGGACTGATTGCCAGCCACTCAAACTCGATTACCGGAACGGACACGATGGACTACATTACCCGCATACACGCAGACCTTACCCTCGTTTCGTGTTCGGGATTCGATTTAAAAGCAGGCTTTACCGACCCTGACGTAGAACAGGCAAAACTAAAAAGACAGATGAGAAAAAATTCTGACAAACTCGCCATGCTTTGCGACTCAACCAAAATCGGGAAAAAATTTATGTGTTCGGACTTTACTCTTTCGGAAATAGACTATCTGATTACCGACAAGCCGCTTCCCAAGGAATACGCCGCCGCCGCTAAAAAGGCGGGATGTACTGTTTTATACCCCGAAAATTAAATTATTTAAAAATTAAAAACGCCGCTTTATTTAAGCGGCGTTTTTTGTTTAACTTAAATTACGACTTGACAGAACGGCGGTACTTTTCTGCCTCCCAACCGTTGATGAAAGCAACTTCCTTTTCGTTCATTTTGCTGACGGTTAAGCCGTTCTTTTTAAGATTTGTCATTATAAAAAGGTATGCGGCAAGCGTTTCTTCCAAAGTAGTGGCCTGCTTTATATCCGTATTATAATAAACTTTACCCTTATTTACGACTAACGTGTCCGGCGAATTCAAAAGAATATTGTTAAGATATACGAGTTGGTCGGGATAAAGCGGATTGTCGTCCAAATACTTTTTATTAAGTTCGTTTTCCGC
>JAXFZW010000127.1:0-14329 GCA_034184645.1 Clostridia bacterium
GCGAAAGCGAAACTATCCACTCCGACTCCGCTTTTTCGGTTATTCCGAATACCGCAAGTTTTTTTGCAACAGATTCAGTCAATTCGCCAACAGTCGATTTTTTGAAAAAATTCTTCGTTGAAATCGATTTATCAGCGTCCAAAAAATAAACTTCGTTAAAAGAAGTAATTGCGACTTCAAGCATAGAATCATCAGGCTCTTTAGTAGTCAAAAGTTGTAAAAGAAGCCCCGGTGCTTTTAGCGGTAAAACAAGCGGACTTTGAGTTTTTGCCAAAAGTTTAAGTAATTCATAGGAAAGTCCCGCAACAACCGGCAAAAGCGCAATTTTACACAAAACTCTTATGATATTATTAAAGTTTATTCCGTTTATCGAAAGAAGTGATTCAAATACAGCGAAAACGATAATACTGATTACAAGTACGAAAACCATAAAAGTCGTTCCGCACCTATCGTGAACCCTTCTGCATTTTCTCGCATTATCAACGGTTAACGGTAAACCTTTTTCAAAGCAAGTGATGGTTTTATGCTCGGCACCGTGATACATAAACGTTCTTTTAATATCTTTCAAAAGCGATACCGAAAGAATATAAAGAACAAAAATTGCTATTTTAACACCGCCTTCGATAAAATTCTTTGCCCAAACGTTGATTTCATTACCGAAAACCCAAGCACGCAAATTTACCGGAAGCCAAATGAACAGAAAAACAGCAAGCGCAAGCCCTAAAATAAGCGAAACAGTAGTCACAACACCCATGACGTTTACTTTAAGTTTTTTCGCAAGCCACTTTTCAAATTTTGAAGGTTCTCCCTCACCGAAAACTTCTGCCGAACGCATTAAGGTTTTTATACCGCCGACAAGAGATGAAAAAAATGAAATTATACCGCGGACAAACGGCATACGGAAAAAAACGTTTCTTTCGCGAATCGGTTTTAATCTTTTACTTTCAACGCGCAAATTACCGTCACTATCCCTAACGGCTGTGGCGGTTGAACGAATTCCTCGCATCATTACCCCTTCCATAACGGCCTGACCGCCTATGGAAGCGCATTTTTTCCTTTTTTCCTTCATTTCAAAATAAAAACGGCTTTAAGCGTATAATAAATACCCTTAAAGCCGCGCAAATAAAATATACTATTTCGCTTTGCTGTATCTCTTGTTGAACTTATCAACGCGGCCACCGGTATCTACCAATTTTTGCTTTCCGGTGAAGAAAGGATGACATTTACTGCAAATATCAACTTTTATGGTATCCCCTTTTTTAGTGGAGCCGGTTTTGAACGTCGCGCCGCAAGCACAAACCACCGTTACCTCGTGATAATCGGGATGAATATCTTGTTTCATACTGCACCTCTGTAAATTTTTCCTTGATATTATATTATATTTTTTATGTTTAGTCAACTTAAAAAGCCTATTATTTTACAAAAATATTATAAAAAAAGAGCAAGTGTTTATACGGGCAAAACAGTTGATTTTTTTCGGAATTTATACTATAATATCAAAAAATCATAAATGAAGCCATTTTATTGACTTTGGGGACTTTATGAAAGGTTGGAAAATCGTTAAACCGTTTTCTTTGAAAGAATGTGAAATTTCGGACAACACCGAAAACAACTCTCTTTATAAAATCAAAATAACCAAAGCACTTGTTTCACTATCTGACGTTCTTCGTTATACGGGTGAAATAAATGCCGAAAACGTTGTTTTGGGGTCTTACGGTATAGGTATCGTATCAGAAACGCAAACAAATCTTTTCGGGCTTGAAAAAGGCAGTCACGTTTACGTCGAATCTTATAAACCGTGCATGAATTGCTATAATTGTTTGAGCGGCGAACCCGATAAATGCTCGGAACTTTTAACCGCAGGTGAGGATTACGACGGTTTTTTATCTGATTTCGTTGAAGTAAACCCCGAAAAGGTTTTTCTTCTCCCGGAATCGGTTTCGGATTTTGACGCACTTTTCATCGGACATATTTCTCTTGCCCTATCAATCGTCGACAAACTTGGAGTTCAAAAAGGCGACTATGTTGCCATCGTAGGAACAAATAACTGTTCAAATATTTTAGCGCAGCTTTTAATCTATTATCAGGCGGTTCCTATCGTTTTAGGATTCGACAAGGCTGAAATCGAAGCGGCAAAATCTGCAGGTATTTACTACGTTTTGGATCAAGACAGCAACTGGCAAAAGGAGATTTCTTCAATAACCGGCGGAAGAATGACTAAAAGCGTTGTATATTTTTCGGACAGCAATATTCCGGTTGCAAGGGCATTTTCCGTTGCCTCATACGGTGCAAGCGTCGTGTTTACCGGTGTTTCTTACAAAAACAACCCTATTTCGTTTTCACAAGCAATAAAAAAACAATTAAACATTTATTGTATAAACGAATCGGCAGGCAATACTGCCGCAAGCATAAACCTTCTTGCAAATAAGGCTGTAAACCTTTCCTATTTAAGGGTTGACGTCAACAAGTACGAGAAAGTTCCGGATTTATTCAAAAAACTTGCCGAAACGCTCGAAAATGACGGTGATATAACCGAAACGATTGTTGAAACACCATATAATTAGAATATTTTATAAAGTTAAACGGCGTCGCTTTTGCGACGCCGTTTTTAATTACTTGCAAGCACACTTTCCCGCAATTACGCGTAAAATTCCACGTATAAACCTGGGCGGTTTGAAACAAAAAATCATAAAGCACCTCTCAAATACAGTATATGCTTTAATTTCCGCCGTTTGACAAAAATATTAAATTCCCCTTAACTTTTTAATCACAGCCGCACGGTCGGGAGCGCCGAACACGGTACTTCCCGCAACAATTACGTTTGCACCGTTATTTTTAACTTCCGCAACGTTGTCAAGTGTTATACCACCGTCGATTTCAAGGTCGATGTTTTTCCCTGTTTTCTTAATAAGTTCATCCGCTTCCTTAATTTTCGGTAAAACGCTTTCAATAAACTTTTGTCCGCCGAACCCGGGAAAAACACTCATTAAAAGAAGCATATCGCAATCTTCTATTACGTCCTTGATTGAAGATACGGGCGTATCGGGGTTTATAACCGCTCCGCATTTTACGCCAAGACTTTTAATTGCTTTTAAGGTATCTTTTAACCTTTCTTTGCAAGCTTCTTCGTGTACGGTAATAAAATCCGCACCCGCTTCCGCAAATTTTTCGATATATTTCCACGGTTCAACAATCATCAGATGCGCGTCAAAAACAGCATTTGAAAATTTTCTCACGTCTTTTACGAATTTTGGTCCAAAAGTAATGTTTTTTACAAAAACACCGTCCATAACGTCAAGGTGAATTACGTCAGCACCCTGTTCGGTAATGCTTTCAACTTCTTCACCGATTTTTGAAAAGTTTGCCGACAATATTGACGGCGCAATCTTAATTTGTTTCATCTTTTCTCCTTATATTATTTAAATAATTTTTTAAATAAAATTTTTATCGTTTTCAATATACCTTCTTCTAAGTTGACCGCAAGCGCCTTCAATATCGGCACCCATACTGCGTCTAAGCGTTGCCGACAAACCGTTTTTTGTGAGCAAGCCCACAAACCTATACGCATCCTTTTCGGAAACGCCCTGCAAATTCTTTTCTTTAACGTCATTTAGCCTTATAACGTTGACGTGGCAAGGTTTTCCCTTTAATAAATCCGAAAGTTCCGCTGCATGCTTTTCACCGTCGTTCACACCCTTAATCAAAACGTATTCAAAGATATATCTTCTTCCGGTTTTGTCAAAATAATATGAACAAGCGTCTAAAAGTTCGGATATTTTATATGTTTTGGCGACGGGCATTATGGTTTTTCTTATTTCATCGTTTGAAGCGTGCAATGAAACCGTTAAATTAACAGGTAAGTTTTCATCGGCAAGTTTTTTCATTGACGGAACTAATCCGGAAGTTGAAAGACTGACGTTTCTCGGACTGACGTTAATACCGTTTTTATCCGATAAAAGTTTCAAAAATTTAACGACGTTGTCATAATTATCAAGAGGCTCGCCGCTACCCATCAAAACAACGTTTGTTATCTTCCTTTTATCCTTTAAACCGCCACCTAAATACCTATTTACGCAAATAACCTCACCGAGTATTTCCCCCGCAGTTAGGTTGCGAATTAAACCGTTAAGTCCGGACGCACAAAAAGCACAGTTCATTCGGCAACCTACTTGTGTTGAAACACAAAGCGTAAATCCGTATTTATATTCCATTTTAACGCCTTCAATAACGTTACCGTCAGAAAGCGAAAAAAGATATTTTTCCGTCCCGTCAGCAGACTTTAACGATTTAATAATCTTTACAGGCTGAGCAATAAATTTTTCGGCAAGTTTTGTTCTTAGCGGCAAAGAAAGTTCAGTCATCTCGGAAAAATCAAGTCCGCTGTGAAGTGCGGTAAAAATTTGTTTAGCGCGAAAAGACTTTTCGGAAAGGCTTAAAACAACGTCGGATAGCTCTTCAATTTTTAAGTCAAGTAAACAAGATTTCATAATGTTTCACGCCTTTTTAATACGGCAAAATAAAAGCCGTTTCCGCCTGAAATATGCGGTAAAAACTGAATTGTTCCGTCAACGTCAAAATTCGGTAAAACACTTGACGATTTTTGCAATTCAAAATCGTTTTTGTCAGACATAAACGACCGAATAATCTCTATATTTTCTCTAAATAAAATCGAACATGTAGAATAATAAAGATAGCCGCCGGGTTTAACGTATCTGCTCACAGTTTTGAGTATCGATTTTTGCTCGATTACGAGTTGATTTAACGAACTTTCTTCGCGGTTTAATTTAATGTCAGGGTTATCGTTTATAACACCCGAACCGCTGCAAGGCGCGTCAACCAAAACAGCATCGAAAAAGTTTTCAAATTCTTTATCGAATATTTTAGCGTCCCTTGTTTCGGTAATTACGTTTTCCCTGTGCATCCTATAAGCGTATTCATCAATAAGTTTGACGCGATGCTCATATTTATCCCACGAATAAACGTTTTTGCATTTATATGAAAGTCTTACGCTTTTGCCACCCGGGGCGGCACAACAGTCAAGTATTTTTTCACACGGCTTAATACCTTCACAAATTGCAACAGATCCCAACGCCTGAAACGTGTAAATACCTTTATCGTAACCCAACTCTCTTGAAAAGTTGTCTAATAAATAAACGTTTTCATACGGAGTATTCTCAAACTGTTTTCCCAAGTTTTTCAGATATTCTTTTCCGTCCGTTCCGTAAAAACATAAACAGTTTTTAGCGTTTTTACTGCACATTATTTTTTCCGCCTCGTCTTTACCGTAATCCTTGATAAGTTCCTTAACTAAAAATTGCGGATAAGAGTATCTTATAGATACGGACTCAACGTCGTTTCCTTTTGGAAGTTCAGGTTTATTGCCTATGTATTTTCGCAAAAATGCATTTATAAATCCGCTTGTTCCGCTTTTACCGAGTTTTTTTGCAAGACTTACCGTATTATCACAAACGGCGTAAGGCTTTTTACCCAAAAACGTTATGGAATACATTGCGATTTTAAGCAACGTTCTAATCGCAAGTTTTGGTGTTTTAGACGTAAGTTGTTTTATATAATACGATAACTCAATGTCTTTATCGAGAACCCCGTAACAAATTTTTACGGTAAGCGCCCTATTCTTTTCCTCAATAAACGTAGAATTTATTGCCTGCTTTACATAAGCGTTTTCACTATAAACCTTATTCAAAATCGTGTATGAGTCATAAAAACAATTAAGCATTTTTAAAATACTCGCCTACACTTATTTTATTTCCCCTTAAAAAGTCGGCGGTGCTCATGCGCTTACCACCCGATTTTTGAAGAGAATTTATTTTAATCGACCCATTTTTACAACCCACAATCAAACTACCGTCAGAACATAAAATTTCACCGGCAATTCCACTATCGGCGCATACGGTAGCATCGTAAATTTTAATTTGTTCACCGTTATAAAAGGTATAAGCGACGGGCGAAGGGTTAAAAGCCCGTATTTGATTTTTAACGTTTTCGGCGCCGTTTTCCCAATTTATTAAAGCGTCTTCCTTCCTTATCATTTTAGTAAAGGTCGCTTTTAATGAGTCCTGTGGTGTAAATTTTGCCTTTCCGCTTTCAATTAAATCCATAGCAAAGTCTAAAAGTTCAGCACCGACGATCGAAAGTCTCTCAAAAAGTTCTCCGCAAGTTTCATTTTCGACTATCTGAATTTCGCGCGAAATAAGCATATCGCCGTCGTCAATTCCGACGTCTGTTTTCATTATTGTGACGCCCGTTGTTTTTTCACCGTTTAAAATTGCATAGTGTATAGGCGACGCACCTCTGTATTTAGGAAGAAGTGAAGCATGCACGTTGATGACGCCGAATTTAGGAATATTCAAAATTTCTTCGGATAAAATTTGTCCGAAAGCGCAAGTAACGATAATATCCGGCATTAAGCGTTTTAAGTCTTCAACACCTTCTATCCTTATTTTGTTATATGAAAAAGTTTGCACGCCGCACTCTTTCGCAACGACTTTAACAGGACAAGGAGTTATTATTTTTTTTCTCCCCACCGGTTTGTCGGGATTTGTTACGACGGCAACTACTTGGTCAGATTTTCTGTTTAATAAAGTTTTAAGAGGTAAAACCGCAAAATCCGGTGTACCCATATAAACAATTCTCATTTACTTATTCTCATCCGATAAACTTTCCGCCTTATCAACGTACAAAATTCCGTCCAAATGGTCGTTTTCATGGCAAAAAGCACGAGCCATAAACCCTTCTGCTTTAACCGTAAATTCCTTACCGAACCTATCTTTTGCCTTCACAACAACTTTCATCGGGCGCTTTACAGTTCCGTATTTACCTTTGACGGAAAGACACCCTTCCTCACCCGTTTGTGAACCGCTGGTTTTTACTATTTCGGGATTTATACATTCGTAATACTTACCGTCGAAACTGACAATAAAAATCCTTTTTAAGACTCCCACCTGTGGGGCGGCGAGACCAACGCCCTCCGCTTTTGCAAGCGTTTCCTTCATATCGTCTAAAAGTTCACGGATTTTATCGTTTATTTCCGTAACAGGAAAACATTTTTTACGTAAAACTTCATCACCTATTTGCACAATGTTTCTAATTGCCATATTTCACCTTTAACTTAAATTGTTAGAATTAACTTCAAAAGAAACCAAAACGTTACGACTCGCATATTTTTGCGATATAGCGTAAATTCTGTCTTTTAAGGTATCGTCATCCTTGGTTATACGCATAAGAATTTGATACCTGTACTTATTTTGCAATCTTTTAATCGGCGATTTCATTGCGCCGAAAAATCTGAATTTTTCCTTTTCGTTATTATGAATTACACTTAATTCATTGTAAGCGCCTTTCGTTGCCTCAACCACTTTTTGATCGTCAACCGCCGAAAAAAGAATTCTTATAATATCGGTAAACGGCGGAAACGAAGTTGCTTTTCTGACAGAAATTTCGTTTTTAAAAAAACCGAGATAATCATATTTGATTGCCTGCCTTAAAACGGGATTATCGGGAGAATACGTTTGAAGCACAACCTTACCCGCAACGTCAGCCCTACCGCTTCGACCGGCAACCTGCGTAAGCAACTGAAAGGTTCTTTCCGCACTACGGTAATCGGAAAAATGTAAACTTTGATCGGCGTCTAAAATACCAACCAAACTGACAAACGGAAAATCGTGCCCTTTTGCGATCATTTGAGTTCCAACCAAAATATCCGCTTTTTTTTCGGAAAAAGCCGACAAAATAGAAAAATGCCCTTCTTTTGTTTGAGTCGTATCTCTATCCATACGCAAAATTTTAGCAGTCGGAAACAACTTTTTGAGTTCATCGACTATTCTTTCGGTACCTGCGTTGCCATAACGCAAAAATTTACTTCCGCACTCTGTACAAGCACTAATCATTTTAAACTTTGCGCCGCAATAATGACAAAGAAGAGAATTATCTTCCTTATGATAAGTAAGCGAAACGTCGCAATTCGGACACTTTTGAACGTGTCCGCACTCTGTACAAACGACTGTTTTTGAATAACCGCGTTGATTCAAAAAAATCATCGCCTGATTTCCGTCTTTCAGACACTTTTCAAGTTCGTCTTTTAGCGCAGATGAAAAATAAGACGAATTACCACGCCTGACCTCTTTGCGCATATCAATAAATTCCACTTCGGGAAGAGGTTTTTTATTTATTCTTTCCGGAAGTTCGGCAAGATTATATTCCCCGTTTTGCGCTTTTAAAAAACTATCTATCGAAGGAGTTGCACTACCCAAAACGAGTTTGGCGTTATTAAAGTTCGCCCTGAACTGTGCAACTTCAATCGTATCGTATCGAGGAACGCTTTCGCTCAGATAACTTCCGTCGTGTTCTTCATCAATGATAATCACACCTACGTCTTTTGCGGGAGCAAAAATCGCACTTCTTGCACCGATAACAACCCTTGCGTCGCCGTTTTTTATGCGCCACCACTCATCAAAGCGTTCACCTGCGGAAAGTCCGCTATGTAATATTGCCGCACCGTCCGAAAATCTTGCACGGAGTTGTTTTAACATTTGAGGCGTTAAAGCGATTTCGGGAACAAGCATTATTGCCGTTTTACCTTCCGAAAGAGCCTTTTCTATAAGGCTTAAATAAACTTCGGTTTTTCCGCTGCCGGTCACACCGAATAAAAGAGTAGTCATTTTATCGGTGTTAAGGACTGAAAAAACTGCATTTTTTTGTGATTCGGTAAGCGAAACGGACTTTTTTTCTCCGCTGAGTTGTTTATAAGGTGACCTTACGTTCTGAACCTTAAAAACGGTAACTAAACCTTTTTCATTTAAACCTTTAATCGCCGACGTGCCAAATTTCTCTGTAATCTCAGAGAGAAAAAACTCGTCACCGCAGGCTAAAAACAATAATGCTTCACGCTGTTTTTTTGCTGTTTTACCCAGGGCTTCAAAGTCGTTTTCGAAAATTTGCCTACTTATTTTAATTTTAGAAATAAATTTTTCTTTTATTTTACCCTTACGCATTTCACTCGGCAAAAAAAGCCTTAAAACGGAAGCGCGGGTACAATAATATTTTTTACGCATAAATTCCGTAAGCGCAAGTGTTTCATCAGTCAAAACAGGTGATTCGATTACTGAAATAATACTTTTAACCTTACTTTCGGGGAAATTACTTGAATTTTTAAGCGCAATGACAATACCTTCCGTCAAACTGTTTCCGAAAGGCACTTTAACCCGCATTCCGACTTCGATTTCGTCGCTTGGGCAAGAATATTCAAAAACCTTGTCAACTTCCGAGTGGTTTACGTCAACGATTACGTCAGCAAACATTATGTCCCCGAATTTGTCTTAAAACAAAACACGCCCGCCTTTCGGCGGACACGTTTTAGTCGTTTGAAGCAATAAGCTTGCCGTCGTAAATTTCCTGAGCGGCAATCGACAAGGGTTTTTCCTTATCGGGAAGTTCTGTAAGTCCTTGTGTTTGCGCAGAATCCATAATTTGTCTTGCGCGCTTGCTTGCGACTACGCATAAAGCGTATTTTGAACCTATTTTTTCAGCAAGTTCGTCAATCGGTGGTTTATGTATCATAATAAAGTTCTCCTTTACTTTTTTACTTGTTTTTTTGTTTTTCTTTTAAAATAATTTCCGACACTTCGTTTACAGCGTCGTCAAGTTTATCGTTTATTACGGTATAGTCGTAATTCTTTCCGAGTTCTATTTCATAATCGATACGTTTCATACGGATTTTTACGGCTTCTTCCGTTTCGGTATTTCTTCCGACCAAACGCTTTAAAAGTTCTTCCCTTGACGGCGGCATCATCATAATCAAAACCGCTTCCGGGAAATTCTTTTTAACGCTCAACCCGCCCTCGACGTCTATTTCAAGAAAAACGTCTTTTTCTTTAAGTTGTTCTTCAACAAAACATTTAGGCGTTCCGTACAAATTTTCAAAATGCTCGGAATACTCTAAAAATCCGTCCTCGTCAATCTTTTTTAAGAAAGTCGGCTTATCGATAAAAATATAATCTTTACCGTTTATTTCACCTTCTCTCGGCGCCCTTGTCGTACACGAAACGCTTAAAGCCATATTAAATTTTTCGGATATAATTTTAGCAACGGTTCCTTTACCAACACCGGACGGACCTGACAAAACAACTAAAACGTTTTTCATAAGCTATTCTATATTTTGAACTTGTTCCCTTACTTTTTCAATTTCATTTTTAAGTTTGAGTGCAAAGTCCGTTATAGCAAGATCGTTTGACTTTGAGCAAATTGTATTTGTCTCCCTGTTGAATTCCTGCATAAGAAAATCAAGTTTTTTACCACAGTTTTCCTTATTTACCGTTTCTTTGAATTGATTGATATGCGACCCAAGACGGGTAAGCTCTTCATCGATATTTGACTTATCGACAAAAAAAGCAACTTCGGAAAGAAGCCTTGCTTGGTCAATTTCAATACCCGAAAGAGCCGCTTCAATTCTTTCGCGAAGTTTTTTTTCATAATCTTTTGCGACGAGCGGCGCTCTTTCAACAATGCTTTGACGCAACGACTCGATTGTTTGCATACGCGAAAGCATATCGTCAATAAGTTTTTTACCTTCGGCAAGTCTCATCTCATTGAGCGAAACGCATGCTTTTTCAACAGTCGACAATAAAATATCCGAAAACTTGTCCGCATCCTTTTTTACAGACTCGCTTACAACGTCGGGAAACCTTAAAAGCGTTGCGGGCGTTAAATCGTTTTCAATAGCAAGTTCTTTTGCAATAGTTTGCGCTGCCGAAAAAAGCATTTTTGCTTTTTCCACGTCTACGTCAACGTCGGAAGAAACGCTTTTATCCGAAAAAGTAATAAAAGTTTCCACCCTTGCCCTTGAAACGTATGAGTTTACTTTTTTGCGAATCGCGTCCTCATATTGTAAAAAAAGACGTGGCATCTTTACGTTAAAATCAAAATTCCTATTATTAACGGTCTTGATTTCAACAATAAGATCCACACCGTTTTCAGAATATTCAGCTTTGCCGTATCCGGTCATGCTATACATACTTGCACCCGTACTAAGTATAATATTAAAATATATTTTATCATAAAACTTGAAAAAAAACAAGATAATTTATAAATAAATTATGCTTCAATCATTTTTTCGAAATCTTCTTCGCCGATAATTTTAATACCGAGTTTTTTCGCCTTATCAAGCTTTGAACCTGCCGACTCGCCGGCAAGAACCAACGTTGTATTTTTTGACACGGAACTCATTATTTCCCCACCGTTCTTTTCAATAATTTTTGCCGCATCGTCGCGCTTATATTTTGAAAGAGTTCCGGTTAAAACTACCTTTTCACCCGAGAAAATTCCTACACCTAAATTACTTTCGTAATAAGGAGAAACGCCGACGGATAAAAGTTCACGTATTTCCGCCAAATTTTTGTCATTATTAAGATAATTGAACACACAGTCGGCTGTTATTTCGCCAAAATCAGGAAGATTGATCAATTCATCCTTTTTCGCATGTAAAAATGCTTCAATGCTTTTATAAAAATCCGCTAAATCCTTTGCGGCCTTTTTACCGATATTATCGATTCCAAGCGCAAAAATAAAATTTGAAAGAGAAACTTTTTTTGAATTATCCACTGCCGACAAAAGATTATCAACTTTGGCGTCTTTAAAACCGTCAAGTTTCAACAAATCTTCTCTTGTCAATTTATAGATACCGCTGAACGTATCAATACCGTATTTATCAAATAAAAGCCCTGCTGTCATTTCCGAAAACCCGTCTATATTAACACCCTGCTTTGACGCAAAGTTTGTTAAATTTGCCACTACTCTCGGACGGCAATCATCGTTCGGACAAAAAAGATTAGCCCCGTTTTCAATTAGCTTACTGCCACAATAGGGACAAATTTCCGGCTTAATAACGTCTTCGGAGTTTGAGTTATATTCGGTTGCGCCTAATATTTCCGGTATAACTTCATTACTACGACGGATAAGCACCCGACAATTCTTCTTAACTCCTTTTTTTATTAAATCACCGTAGTTATTTAACGTCGCTTTTTTTACTGTCGCCCCGGCAAGTTCCACCGGATCAACTATGCCGAGCGGAGTGAGTTTTCCTGTTCTTCCAACCTGCCAAATTACGTCATTTAAAAGCGTCGTGACTTCTTCCGCTTCAAACTTAAAAGCTATCGCCCAACGAGGAAATTTATCCGTAAAACCCAAATCGGCACGCATCTTAAAACCATTTAATTTCACAACGGCACCGTCCGTTAAAATATCAAGTGTTTTCCTACCGATTTCAATTTCGTTTATGGCTGACAGAACAGCCGATTCACCCTTGCATAACTTTAAAAAAGGATGTGTTTTAAATCCGTTTTCTTTAAGGAAGTTTATACACTCCGTTTGCGATAAAATTTCCCCTTCGCTCATATAGTTTACGTTATAAAAAATAATTTCTATTTTACGTTTTTCGGTCTCCTTTGGGTCAAGGTTTCGTATTGCGCCCGCCGCTGCGTTCCGAGCGTTTTTCAATGGTTCATCGGCAGTCTTATTATATTCCGCAAGCGTCGACAACTTCATTACCGCCTCGCCCTGAACCTCGATAATACCTTTATACGGAATTGTCAACGGATAACTTTTTACGGTTAAAACCTGTGCCGTCACATCTTCTCCTTCAATACCGTTCCCGCGGGTTGTTGCCCTGACAAACTTTCCGTCTTCATACGTTAAACAAACCGTTAAACCGTCAAACTTATATTCAACCGTAAACTCAGTATTTTCATCAGCGTTTATTCTCTTAAAAAACGCCGTCATTTCTTCTTTTGTCGTTGCTTTATCAAGACTGTAAAGACGGTTTATATGCTTATGCTTTTTAAATGAAGAAATCGGCTCGCCGCCAACCCTTCTTGTCGGAGAATCAAAAAGCCTTTCACCGCTTTCTTTTTCTAATTTAAGCAATTCGTCGTAAAGCCTATCGTACTCCCCGTCGGAAACGGTAGGATTATCAAGCACATAGTATTCGTAAGCGTATTTATTAAGTTTATCTACCAGTTCACGCATATTACTCATTTTACTATCTCCAAAGGCGCAAATTTTGCCGAAAGAGACTTTATACCCAGTCCCTTAAATGCAACGTCGAGATTAAGATTTTGACCTTCCCCACGGACGGAAACGATTGTCCCTTCCCCGAATTTCGGGTGTTTTACCTTAACCCCGGGTTTATACCCGCCGAAATCAACGCCTTTCTGCTCTAATGGCTTATTATTTTGTTTGAGAAAATCTTTTGCGTAGTTTGATGAATAACCGGAATTTTTTACACTACCTATTTGCGAACTTTGTTTATTGTCATACCCATAGTTATACGTTGAACGATTACCTACAAACGAAGAACCTACTTGCGGCGACAAAGCCCCTCTCGCTTCCTTTAAAAAGCGTGATTCGACCATATATTCGCGTCTTCCATACATATATCTGCTGTTTGCACGAGTCAAAAAAAGTCTTTCCCTTGCCCTTGTTACGGCAACGTACATAAGTCTTCTTTCTTCTTCCATATCGTCATCGTCATCAAACGTTCTTGATACGGGTAAAACGTTTTCGTCAAGACCTGAAACAAAAACTATAGGAAATTCCAAACCTTTTACCGAGTGAATCGTTGCGACTGTTACACAGTCGTCTGAGTTTATGTCGTCAGTATCCGAAGATAGCGTTACCGAATTCAAAAACTCTGACAAATTCCCGTTTTCACCGTTTTGTTCATCATACTGCTCCGCAGTATTTACAAGTTCGTTTATGTTCATTATTCTTGAAGCGTTTTCTTCGTTTTTATCGGCAAACTGCTCCATAAAGTCGGTCGTTTCAAGTACGTGTTTAATCAATTCGGATATTTTATGCGTTTCCGAATACTCCTTAAACGATTCAAGTAATTTTCTGAAATTTAAAAGTTTTGTTTGTGACGCAGAATTTAAAGTTGTTTCGTCAGCCCTTTCAATGCCGAAAAAAACAGACAATCCACGTGAAGTAGAAAACTCTGTTATTTCATGCAAAGTTTTATCGCCTATTCCTCGTTTCGGAGATGAAATCGCACGCAAAAAACTTTCGTTATCATAAGGATTATTGACTACTTTAAGATAAGATAAAACGTCCTTAATTTCCTTGCGCTCAAAAAAGCGGAAACCGCCGAATATTTTATACGGAATCGAGTATTTGGTGAACTCTTGTTCAAAAGCCCTTGAAAGGGCGTTTAATCGCATAAAAACGGCAAAATCAGAGTATTTAAGATTATATCTTGCCATAAGACTTTTAATTTGCATCGCGCAATAGTAAGCCTCGTCGTTTTCATCCGAGCCGACAA
>JAXFZW010000128.1:0-3081 GCA_034184645.1 Clostridia bacterium
CCTTCTGCTTTTTCGGGAATATAAACCCTTAAATAGTTTTCGGTATATCCAACCGAGTATCCGTCCTTAAACTCCTCGATAAGAACGGTCAAAGGCTTGCCTACGTTCTTTTGAACGAACTTTGATTTTAGTTCCGCCTTTTTTTGCATAAGCGCGTTAAGTCTTGCCTTTTTTACGTCGCCGGATAAATCCTTAAACTTATATGCAACAGTCCCCTTTCTCGGGCTATACGTGAACGGGTGAATATCCGAAAATTCCACCCTGCCGATTAAATCGAGCGTTTGATTGAAATTTTCTTCCGTTTCGGTAGGAAAGCCCGCTATTATATCGGTTGTAATTCCGGCATCGGGAAAATACTTTCTTATAAGCGCCGCCGCCGAATAAAATTCTTCCGCCGTGTAGTGACGGTTCATTTTTTTAAGCACTTCGTCAGATCCCGACTGCAAAGAAAGGTGAAAATGCGGCGCAAAGTTTTTCATTTTTTTTGCCGCCGATAAAAATTCGTCCGTGATAATCCCTACTTCAAGCGAGCCTAAACGAATACGGGTGTCAACGTCCTTTAAGAAAGTTAAAAGCCCCGCAAGATTTACGCCTTCGTAGTCATACGACGAAAGGTTAATACCGTTAATGACCGTTTCCTTCCAGCCGTTGACTGTTATTTCATTTAAAACAGACTGCGGCGAACGACTGCGTTCCCTTCCCCTAAGGTATGGTATAAGGCAATAAGTGCAAAAATTGTTACACCCGTCCTGCGCCTTTATAAACCCCCTTTCGCGAAGTGTTTTGACAGTCGGCATTTCCTCAAAACACTTGGGTTCGGCGTCGATAAACACTCCTTCGCCGTCAAGTAAGTCTAATATCCTTGCTTTGTTGAAAGTACCCGTGACGACGCTGACGTTCTGCTTGTCCGAAAACGCCTTGGGGTCGTTTTGTGCCGCACATCCCGTAAAAAGAATTTTAGCATTTGGACTAATCGCCTTTATTCGGCTTACCGTTTGGCGTGATTTTTTTTCCGCTTCGCCCGTGACTGCGCAAGTATTCACTATGTAAATATCGGCAGGTTCCAACTTGTCCGAAACTTCGTATCCCCTGTCGGTCAGCGCACGTATAAGCGAGTCGCTTTCGCTTTCGTTGACTTTACAGCCGAGTGTAAAAACTACTGCTTTCACGGTTTTTTCACCACGAGTGCGGACCACTCTCCGTTTATTTTGCTTTCCGCATATGTAAAGCCTGCGTTTTCGTACGCTTTAATAACTTTATTCAGCCTATCCGCAAGTATTCCGCTTAATATAACCGTTCCGCCGCTTTTTACGTTTTTACCGATATGAGGTGCGAAAGCGATTAAAAGTTCTGCCATAATGTTTGCGACTATAACGTCCGCAACTATACTTTGGTCGTCCAAAAGGTTTTTTAGTATTACGGTCGCATTTTTTACGTTGTTTAATTTTACGTTGTCGTTAGAAGCTTTTACCGCACACTCGTCAATGTCCGTCATTATAACGCTTTTAGCGCCGAGTTTTGCGGCGGTTATGCCGAGTATTCCGCTACCCGAACCGACGTCGGCCACGACGTCGTTATCCGTCACGTATTTCGTTAAATACTCCACGCACATAGAAGTAGTTTCGTGCTCGCCCGTGCCGAAAGCCATGTTTGAACCTATGTAAACGGGAATTTCATCCTTTTTAGGTTCGTACTTTATCCACTCCGGAACGACGGTCACTTTACCTATGTGAATAGGTCGGAAATGTTCTTCCCATTGTTTTTTCCATGCGTCGCCGTCAACCGTTCTTTTAATTGTTTCAAGCGTGCCTAAATCAAACTCCGAACGTTTTTTTAATTCACGCAAAGATTTTTCGATTTCCGCAACGGTTTTTTTATCTTCAAAAGGAACGTACGCTTTGACTAAAACGCTTTTATCCCTGTTCATTACGTCGTCATCTGCATAGTCCCAACTTTTACCCGCTTTGATAAGGTCTAAAACGTCTTCCACGTCGCTTATAAAAACTCCGCCGTCCGTATAGTCCCACATTACGCTTGAAACAAGTTCAGCCCCGACGTGCGTCGTAATTACGGTTATTTCGGTAAAATTTTTCATAATTATTTGATATACGGATCTACGCCGTACATTGATTGCATTACGTCCTTAAAGTTCTTTGCCGCAGGGGTTTGCCTTGCGTCGGACTGATCGTCAAAATCATTAAGCAGCGATTTTTGTTTTAATGAAAGTTTTGTGGGCGTTTCAACCGTGACGACTATGTAAAGGTCGCCCGTTCCCCTTGACGATTTAATTCCCTTGCCCCTGACGAAAAATACTTTTCCGCTTTGAGTGCCTTCGGGAATTGTGTAATCCATAGTTTCGTCGATAAGCGGAACTTTAACCTTTCCGCCGAGAGCCGCCGTCTTAAAACTGATCGGGACGTTTACGTAAAGGTCGAAACTTTTTCTCGTAAACACACGGCTGGGTTCTACCTTCATTACGATTATAAGGTCGCCGGCAGGTCCGCCGTTTCTACTCGCTTCGCCGTAGCCCGCTTTCCTTATATAACTGCCCGTATCCGCACCGGCAGGTATATCGACGGTAAGTCTTGTCGTTTTTTTGACGTAGCCTTTTCCCTTGCAGTCCGGACATTCTTCGATTATCTTTTTACCAGTGCCGTGACATTCGTCGCAAGGACGGACTTGTACCGAGCGGAACATACCGTTTCCCGATACGTACTGAACTTGCCCCGTGCCTCCGCACTTTTCACAAGTTTTGTACGCCGTGCCGTTTTTAGCACCCGTACCGTGACAGGTTGAACAAGGTTCGTTTCTTGAATAAACCACTTCCCTTCTGCAACCTTTTGCGGCGTCCAAAAAGGAAAGTGAAAGTTCCAAAGTAAGGTCTTCGCCCTTTTGCCTTGTCTGGGTTCTTCTGCTGCCTCCAAAGCCGCCGAATATGTCGCCGAAAATATCTTCAAAGCCCGAAAAACCGCCAGCACCGCCAAAGCCTGAAAACCCGCTTGCGCCGCCGAAACCACCGCCCATACCCGGGTTTTCACGCTCAAAGTCGTATTGCTTACGCTTTTTTTCGTCAGACAGCAC
>JAXFZW010000129.1:0-6877 GCA_034184645.1 Clostridia bacterium
AGCCTTACGAAGTAACGTGTGAAATGATGAAAGCGCGTATGGAGTGCGCTTTACATATTTACGCTAATAAAAAACAGGACGAAAAGGTCGAAAAAGCCGATTAAATAACTTAAAAACCCTAAAAAGATTTTAATTTTTATTGACCGAACGCCTTTAAATGATATATAATTTATAAGTAAAAATATTAGTGCATGTTTAAGCGTGCGTAGAAGCGTTCAATGGGAGGCATAAATGAAAAAGGGAAAGTCGATAGCCTTAATCAGCGTAATATCCGTTATTTTGGCAGTATGGCTGTTCTTAACGTTTGCCAGATTTTCAGTAGGAATAAATAACTACAACTCCGTAATAGGCGCAATCGGACTTGATTACGACGTGAACGGCGGTCTTACCTACGAACTGACTTACGATAAGGAAAACGAGAGCAGTGAAGTTGAAGACGTGGACAGCGTAATTAAAACGTTATCCGCGCGCCTTGATATTCTCGGATATAAGGCTTACGAAATTCAGGCATACAGAGATGCGACAAAGGACGTCAAAGATTATTCTATAAGAATCAATCTTAAAAACAACGATCTTTCGTCAACGTCTTCGGAAACGAGAACAGACGTATTAGCGGTTGCCGCCTACGGAACGCTTAGTTTTTACGGCGGTACGGAAGAAAATCCCACGACGGAAATTCTTACCGACGGAAAAGTTGTTGACAGCGCAAAGTTCTTTGGACAAAACGGTGACGGTTACGTTACCGAAATCAATTTAACCGATTACGGTTTTGATACGTTAAAAGCACTTGTCGGCGACAGTTCTATTTACTATCTCAGAATAGCGCTCGGCGACGAAGATATTCTCAACAGTTCTCTCTCGGCTGACGGCTTTACGAACAAAACACTTTATATAACGGCGAATACAGAAGCCAGGGCAAGGCAAATCGCAATGCAAATATCGACCGGCGGACTTGAATACAGATATATCGTTTCGGAAGATAAGGTTGAATCTGTTTCGCCTTACGGAAAGTCTGCGGACCTTTATTTAGGTCTTGTAATCGCAACCCTGTTCATAGTTTTGATAGCGGCGATGCTTGCTGTTTTCGGAGGGTTTGGGGTTATAGGAACGCTTTCGATGATTTTCTTCGGACTTCTTGAAAGTACGCTTATGATAGCGATTCCGGGAATTTATCTTTCGGCAGCAGGTTTTATCGGAATAGGTGTTGCCACAATACTTACCGCCGACGGACTTTTCATAACGATAAAAAGAATTCGTGAAGAATTCGCTAACGGTAAAACGGTAAAGGCGTCTGTAAAAACGGGTTATAAGCGTGCGTTTATGCCTGTGCTCGGAACAAACCTTATCACAGGTTTTGCAGCACTTATGCTTTACGCTTTCTCAGGTGGCGCACTCGTTTCGTTCGCAATCACGCTTGCGGTCGGCGCAGTAGTTTCTTTCCTTGCAAGCGCACTCGTTTCAAGAATGTTTACTGCAATTTTACTTCCGCTCGTTTCCGATAAGGAAAAGTTCCTTAACTTAAAGCGCGATGCGGAAAATCAAAATAAAACTACGGGGGAGGAAATCGCATAATGAAATCTCTCGGTATAAAAACAAGAATAGCAATCGTAATTACCGTTTTAATACTTGCGCTCGGCGTTGTAATGGTCAGCGTTTTCGGACTAAACAAAAGCACGTCGTATAAAAACGGTTGGGAACTTTCGGTTAAAGCTGAAAATATTGATACGACAGACAATGAAAGTTCTATTATACGTCAACAAACGGACGACTATTTAAACAGTATCGGCGTTAAAGCGTCCGCGGTCAGGACTTATGACGAAGGTTGCTGGTACGTTGTTTCGTTCAATAGTGACCACAAGGACGTAATCGATACCGCAACGCTTAAAGCAAATATCGAAAACAAATTCAATGAAACAGCACTTCTTTCCGGTGTTGAGGCTGAAGTAAAGTATAACGAAACCGTTAAATACGTTTACAGTCAAAAACCGGTAGGTATAACCATTGCGGCGCTCATTACGTTGATTGCCATGTTCGGATATACTGCGCTTACGGAAAAGAGCGTTGCATCAGCGGTTGCGGTTATTTGCACGGCAGTCGTTTCTGCGCTTGTATTCTTCGGTGCGGTTGCGCTTTTCCGTGTTCCTGCCGAACCCTTCTTTATGGCAAGCGTATCGGTTGCGGCGCTTTTAGGTGCAATACTTTCGTTTGCTCTCGTAAACAGATTTAAGGAAGAAATCAGACTTACCAACTCTAAGCCCGATTTTGATACCGTTGCAAAAGACGGTGTAAAGAAAAGTCTTTTGAGAATATGTTTAACTACCGCAGCAGTTGCGGTACTCGGCGTAATTCTTTTAGGCTTCGGTATCGGCGGGGATCTTATGTGGGCAGGAATAGAACTTGTTATTGCCGCGGCAACGGCTGCAATTTCTACGCTGACTTATACGCCTATATTCTGGAAACTTATTAAAGGGAAAACAAAAAAGAATAACGCCCCTTTAACGGAAGAAAAAAGCGAAAGAGAATAAAATAAAAACCTAATACGGGGCGGGATTGAATTCCGCCCCGTTTAACAAAATTTTATGACAATAAACTATCTTTTACAACCTGATGAATATGCCGAAAAGGCGATAGAAAAAATCGCCTTCGATTGCGGAATCTTATTCGATACCGCAAGGCTTTTGTATTCTCGGGGCATAAAAGACGTGCCTTCCGCTAAAAAGTTTTTATCGCCCGGCAAAAACAATTTTAACGATCCTTATCTTTTTAAGGATATGACAAACATTGTAAGAAGGCTTGTTTCAGCCCGTGCCGACGGCGAAAAAGTGCTTATCTTCGGTGACTATGACGTTGACGGAATATCTGCGGCGACAGTTCTTAAAAACTGTTTTTCGGTTTTCGGTATTGACGCCGATGCGGTTGTTCCCGAGCGTGAAGAAGGTTACGGCATAAATTTGGATAAGATTTTTTCAATGCCTACCAAACCGGATCTTATTGTAACGGTTGACTGCGGCATAAGTGAGGCGGAAAAGATTGCGGTATTAAAAGAAAAAGGAATCGACGTTATCGTCACCGACCACCACGAACCGCCCGAAGTTTTACCCGACTGCTTACTGATAAATCCCAAAACGGATGGTTGCGGTTATCCTTTTGACGGGCTTTGCGGTGCAGGGGTAGCCTACAAACTCGGTTATGCGTTAATAGGTGAAACTGCCGATGAATTTTTAGATTTCGTTGCGCTTGCAACCGTTTCCGACAGTATGAATCTTGTCGGCGAAAACAGGGACATTGTCAGCGAAGGACTAAAATTGTTTAACTATGAAAGGTTAAGACCGTGTTTTTCCGCACTTTTAGGTGAAAACGTTAAAATGGTCACTTCGCAAACGCTCGCATTTGCAATCGCTCCGAAAATAAATGCAGGCGGAAGAATGGGCAATGCGGGAATTGCACTTAAACTGTTTTTAAGTAAAAGTCAGGCGGAAATTGCTCGTATAACAGATTTACTTAAAGCGTACAACGTTCAACGTCAGGTAGAGTGCGAAAATATTTATAAAGAAGCATTAACGCAGGTCTCCGGCAAAAAGGACTATGTTATCGCTGTAAAAGACCCGAGTTGGAATGCAGGGTTTACCGGCATAGTTGCGTCAAGACTTGCGGAAAATCTTTCAAGACCGGTAATAGTTTTCGGCGGACAAAACGGCGTTCTTAAAGGTTCTGCCCGTAGCGTAGGGGATATAAACGTTTTCGACGTTTTATCATCAGCAAAAGAACTTTACGTTTCTTTCGGCGGACACGCTCAGGCTGCCGGTGTAAGTATAGAAGAAAAGGATTTTGACGAATTTAAATCACGTATAAACGATTATTTTATAAAAGCATACGGCAACGTGATACCCGAAAAAAGCATAAGCGTCGAATGGGAAGCGACTTCTCCGTTCAGTATGCGCTTTATTAAGGAACTTGAAAGACTTGAACCTTTCGGTGTCGGAAACAAAAGGCCGTGTTTCGGTGTAAAAGTAAATTCGGTCGCCGCCTCACCCTTGAAAAACGGTTCGCCGCACTATTCTTTTGATACTCCCGTAATAAGTATGCTTGACTTTAATGCGGAAAAAGACGTCGAACTTTTGTCATTACCTATTGAAAAAACCGTCGTTTTTGAAACTAACTATTCAGTTTTCCGTGGAAAGGAAAGCGTAAAGGGTTTTGTTAGGGAAATTGTGCCGAATTACGGCGACATAGGTAAAGCGTACCCGTATATTGTCGAAAACGAACTTGAAAAAATAACGTGCGATAGTGAAGTTAAAGCACTTCCTTTTGACGGTGAATACAAAAACGACGTGCTCTACGCCGTTTCCGATTATAACACCCTTAAAAAAGTTCCTTTTGCGGGAAAACTTCCTATTTCGTTGTTTTATCCGGAGCAAGGCGGGGTAGTCGTTTCCCCTAAAACAACAGAAGGTTTTGACAAGGTAATATACCTTGACAAACCGGCAGCGTTTTTATCTACTGACAAAAACGTTTGTTGCAACTTTTCAACTAAGGGATATAATTTTATCAGAAGAATAAATCCTGACAGGGAAAGTATGGCGATTTTTTATAAGGAAATCGTAAAACATGCGGGGGAAAGAATTGTAAGTCCGATTGAGTTTTACAATAAAAACGGGTTTTCAATAGGAATAGAAAATTTCCTGTTTGCCTTAAAAGTATTTGTGGAACTTAAAATTTTAAATATTGACAATAATGTAATTAAAATCAGCGGAATAAAAAGCAATTTAAGCGACTCTCATTTGTATAACGTCGTCGTCAGGTTAAAAGAAGAATTATGAGCGTATTAGAAGATATTAAAAATAAATATGAAGGCAAAGACTTGGAACTGTGCTTAAAGGCGTACGATTTCGCTAAAAAAGCGCATGCAACTCAAAAGCGTGAGTCGGGTGAAGAGTATTTTACACACCCTTGCGCGGTTGCCAAAATTCTTGTCGATTTGGGACTTGACGCTGCGACCATTGCGGCGGCTTTTTTGCACGACGTAATCGAAGATACGCCCGTATCCGAAGGAGATATAAGAAAGGAATTCGGCGAGGAAGTTTTAGAACTCGTTTTGGGCGTCACGAAGCTTGAAAGAATCGAGTTTATCTCTCAGGAAGAAGAGCAAGCCGAAAATTTCCGTAAAATCTTCGTTGCGATGGCAAAAGATATCAGGGTAATTATAATTAAACTTTCTGACAGACTTCATAATATGCGTTCGCTGAACTATTTGTCCAAGGAAAGGCAACTCAGGATGGCGCGTGAAACCCTTGATATTTTCGTTCCGCTTGCCGACAGACTCGGTATTTCGCAAATCAAGTGCGAGCTTGAAGATCTTTGCTTAAAGTATCTTGAACCTGATTTTTACGAGTATCTTATAACTAATATCGAAGAAAGGGTTAAAGCGGGTACGGAATTTGTCGATCAGGTAGTGGATAATCTTAAAACCTTGCTTGAAGAATCCGGAATAAAGGGCGAAGTTTTCGGAAGGAAAAAGCACCTTTATTCGATATATCTTAAAATGAAGGAAAAGGGCAAAACACTTGATCAAATTTACGATTTGGTCGCTGTTCGAGTTATAGTAAATACGGTTGACGAATGTTATGAAATTTTAGGTAAAATTCACAACCGTTGGAAACCTGTTCCGGGAAGAATAAAGGATTATATCGCAACGCCCAAACCTAATATGTACCGTTCATTGCACACTACCGTCGTCACAAACTTCGGCAGAGTGTTTGAAATACAGATAAGAACGTACGAAATGAACCACGCCGCCGAATTCGGTATCGCCGCACACTGGAAGTATAAAGAAAACAGACAGGGCGACGAACTCGATTCAC
The DNA here is from genome assembly GCA_034184645.1 of Clostridia bacterium. Classification (GTDB taxonomy): domain Bacteria; phylum Bacillota; class Clostridia; order Christensenellales; family Borkfalkiaceae; genus UBA1259. The sequence continues at coordinate 5,862 of JAXFZW010000129.1, forward strand.
GCCTTTCCTGGATAAGGGAAGTTATGGAATGGCAGGGCGGATTAAAGGACAGTAAGGAGTTTTTAAATACCATAAAGGGTGACGTTTACAGTTCCGAAGTTTTGGTGTTTACTCCGAAAGGCGACGTAAAAAGATTGCCGAAAGACGCAACTCCGCTCGATTTTGCGTATAGTATTCACTCGGAAATCGGCAATAAATGCGTCGGGGCGAAAGTTAATTCTAAAATAGTTCCGCTAAACACCGTATTAAAGGTCGGCGATCTTGTCGAAATAATTACTTCGCAAAACTCAAAAGGCCCTTCATGGGACTGGCTTAAAATTGTAAAAAGTTCTTCGGCCCGTATAAAAATAAAGCAGTTCTTCAAAAAGGAAATGAAGGAAGAAAACGGCAAAACGGGTAAGGAAATGCTTGAAGAAGAAGCCAAGAAACGCGGCTATAAACTTTCCGACCTTTTGACCGAAGAAGCGTTTATCAGACTTTCTTCCAAAATGTCATTTTCAAGTCAGGAAGAAATGTTTGCGTCGGTAGGTTACGGTGCGGTATCGGTAAATCAGGTTTTACTAAAACTTATAGACTTTTACCGTAAAAACAAACCTGCCGAACAGGTTGAAAGATTTTACGTCGGCAAAAAGGCTACCCCCGGCGGCGTTAAAGTAAAGGGTATGGATGGAATTTTAGTCCGTTTTGCAGGTTGCTGTACTCCTGTCCCCGGTGACGACGTAATAGGTTTTATTTCGCACGGTCACGGCGTTACTGTTCACAGAAAGGACTGTCCTAACCTTAAAAACGCTGAAAAGGAAAGACTTATCGAAGTTGAATGGGAAGAATCCACGGGTGGCGCATACAATGCGGGTATAATGGTAGTCGGCGAAAATCAAACGGAAATTTTGACAATAGTTGCGGCGTCTGTTGCTCTTTATAAACTTTCTATCATGTCAACTCACGGCAGGGTTGACGCAAAAACAGGTAGGTCTATGGTTGAATTTAATATAAGGATAAACAACAAGGCTGAGCTC
>JAXFZW010000130.1:0-12466 GCA_034184645.1 Clostridia bacterium
GGTGAAAAAACGAACGGCCGTCTGATTCTAATGAATACTCGTTTCGGAACGCTTACAACGATGAGCGCTCTTTATTTTGCTAAACTCATAAAAAAATATCCGACTAAAACTCGGCCATACAACGTCGAAGGAATATTCGAGGACGAACCTTCGGCGATTCTTCCCCCGGAAGAAAAAAAGGTCGTAGTTGATCCTATTGCAATTACGCTCGCCAAGGATGAAGAAAAACGCAAGCAGGAAGCGGAAAAATCAGCGGCGTTGACAGTTAAATGGGCGTTTAGATTAAGGACGCTACCTTGTGATGTCGAGCAAAAATTACGTGAACAAATCAAAATCGAACCTAAAATACTTTCGGAAAATCTCGAAAAATTTGTTGCAGGGGATTACAAAGGGTCTCCGCTTGAATTGTTAGAGAAGTTCGGCGCTGTCAAAGAACTACTGAAGGGTACCGAGTGGTACGTTAAATAATTAACCGGTTAAACCGGTACACGACAAAACGGCCGAGGATCGGAGACGTCCGAAAATCGACCTACATATAATATAATGTTTAAACTTCGACATATCGTTGAGGTTTTATAATCGTGCCTTGCGAAATTTTGGACGGCGAAAAGTCGGGTAACCCGGCAAAGCCGGGGATTTTTTTATCTCTCGTAATAAAAAAATTTAAAAATCCCGACCGAAGGTCGGGTTACCGCCCTCGAAACGCCAAAACGGACCGCTCTTCAGGGCATTAGTTAACGTTCTAAATCAACTCTGATAGCCCTTCGAGCGTTTATATACGCCGTCAAGCCGGCGAATGCTGATAAAGTGATCCTTTTGCCCTATTACAACTTGAAAGAACTTCAGCTAATATATAAACATGCTACGCATGGGAAAAAATGGGAATTGGGGTCGTTAAGTCCAAAATCGTTAAGTTTTTACTGAATTCCCCTACGCTCTCTGACTCCGTCACTTCGTTGGTTCGAATCCAGCTACCCCTGCCAAAATAAAAGCACTCGTTTCAGGGTGCTTTTTTACTTTAACGTTTTATTTCAAATTTTCTTTGATTGCCTGCTCGAAAAGATTGCCGAGTTTTATTATCGAATCGGAATCGTAATGAACGACGTCGGGCTCGGGCGTTGGTTCGTTTTTAGTAGTAAGCTTTGCCGCCAAAGTATCGACGTAAGCGCCGTTTTTATGCGTTTTTGCATACTGCAATTTAAAGTCGTTCATTTGCTCGCTAAACTGCCACATATCCGATATTCCGCCGTCGGCTAAAACGTAATTGTTAAAATACTTTTTGAATTCCTTTTCAAAATCCTTGATAAAGTTATCAAAGCGACGGGGATATTCTTTCATAGTATTTTCATTTTCGGCGTCCGACTCGCCTTGCATCCAGCATAGCGCGCGTATTTCGGGAGTATAGCCCTGTTTTTTAAGTAGTTTAATACTCTTTTTAAGAAGTTTAACGAAACCGTTATAACAACTTCCGTAAGCGATTTCACCGTCGTTTTTCAGTTTTTCTTCCTTAACACTCGTTTTTGAAAGCCATTCGCGGTACATACACGTTCCGCCTATTGCGTACTTGACGATAAAAAACTTTTCGCCGGGAAAATCTTCGGTAAGTTTTTCGGCAATACCGACTTCGGGTCCTACCGTATGCTTGTTTATTTCGGTTTGCCCTATCGTTGTGGGAATAAACCCGTGACTTCCGAAATCGTGAGAAAAAAAGTTTATCAGTACGTTTTCGTACCCCTTTTCAAACTCGCTTATTTTTTGAGCGGAAAAGTGATCTTTAAGATGTTTAACGTGTCCCACGCCGACAGCGTTTGACTGCCCCGCGAGTATAATTATTTTTGCGATTTTACCTTTTTTCATAAAACCCCCCTTATATGCTAAACGTAAACGCTGAACATAGCCGAAAATGCAAGATACATCAACGGAATAGTAACGACCGATAAAATTGTGGATAACAAAACCGCGCTGCTTGCCGTATGCGTGTCGCCGCCGTACTGTTCGGAAAACAAAAGCGTTTGAGTCGCCGTCGGCATGCAAAACTCAAAGAAAATTGCAAAGCGGATAATGTCTGAAACGCCGAGTGCCGTACATAGTAAAAATGCGATTGCCGGCATTACGATAAGTTTCATTGTCGAAGACAAATAACTATATCCGTTGATAAACACCGTTTTAAACTTCATTTCGGAAAGTCTTAACCCCAAAATTATCATTGAAAGCGGAGTTACAAGGTCTGAAAGGTAATTTGCGGATACCGAAAGTTTTTCAAACAGTCCGCGAACGAACGTGCCTTCCGCCCCTATTAGGTTTATAGGTTTTTGTAAAATCAAAAACAACGGTAGCGATACTAAAAGCGCAAGGAAGGGCGGATTTAAAATCGCCTTTTTTATTTTAATGAACTTTACGTCGTGAGTTATAAAGAAAATACCTACCGTCCAACTTAAAAAATTGAACACGGCAACGACAACCGCGCCGTACATAATCGCTTCGGGCGAAGTAGAGCCGAAAAGCATTTGAAGGAAAGGCAGTCCCATAAAGCCGCAGTTTCCGAACACGCTTGCGTAGTTTACAATGCGAAGTTTCGTGTTTTTAGACGCCTTTTTAAAGAACACCCCGAAAGTTAAAAGAAGCATTACGGTATGTACTAAAAACGCAAGCCCCGCAACGAGTAAAAGATTTTTAACGACGTCGCCGCTATACGTGGTTTTTTGAAAACTCATAAAAGTCATCATCGGTTGACCGACGAAAAGCAAAACGCCCGTAAGCGCCTTCGTCGCCTTTTCGGGCAATACCTTGAACTTGCCGAGTATGTATCCCGGCACGGCAAGTATCACCAGCGAAAACACCGATAATAAAACTTGTATAAACATTTCTTCCATAAATCAGTCCTGTATAAAATAGTTAACGTTCTTTTGCGCGCAAATCCCTTTCATACGCCGCTTTATCTTCAATAAGAGATAATTTCCCGGACATAACGTACTCGGTAAGTTGCCTATCGGTATTTATATCGTCGGGAATAAGTATTCCGCCCGTAATCGTTTGATCGGGATCGTGGTAGTCGGTACCCGACATTTTAACGAGTTTATACGTATCGCAAAAATCGTTTGCCAAAGCGTTGTGGTTTACGTGGTTAATATGCCCGTTAAAACTTTCAGCACCGTGCATATATCTGTAATCGCCGAGATTCACACCTACCCTGAACGGATGTGTTTGATACATAAAAAGACCGTTATCCGAGGCAAACTCAAACATTTGCTTTTGATTAAGATGAAAAAGCGGCGGATTGTCGTAAAACAACTTTTCGTCAAAGCCGTAAAGCATAAATTCCTTGTACTCGAAGTCTTGCGTCACCGCCCTGACTTCCGCCCCCAAAAAACTTTTAAGGTTAGCCCTTTCGCACGATTTTTGAAAGTTTTTATAAAGCGAAAAATAAAAATCGAGTTTTTGTTTATGCGTCCGTCCCGGATATTCGTCGTAACAAACCTTACAATAATGGTTTGTCAAAACAATGCCTCCGTACCCTTGCTTTTTATATTTTTCGACTATATAATCGGGCTCGCACTTCGCGCATCCGCTACCGCCGAGACTGTGACAATGTGTTTCGAGTTTAATCATAATAAAGCCTGCTTTACGGGATTTGCCGCTTCTGTTTCCTGAATTGCGCAATTCATTGCAAGGTAAACCGCCGTCGTATCGAAACGCGCGTCGTGGTAATTTAATTCCACGCCGAAAAGTTTTTCGGTCGCACGGTTAATTTCAAGATCGGTTATGTAAAAAAATGAAGTGAGTTCGGAAAGTTTAGGATACTTGTATCCGCCGCTTTTACGCTCTATTTTACAAACGGGAACAAAATTTTTCATCGAGCAAAAAGTGTCTTTAAGATAAAGCACCCTGCCCGAGCGCAAAAATTCTTCACGCAAAAAGCCCAAATCAAAAGATATATTGTGCGAAACGATAAGGTCTGCGGAAGTTAAATCGTTTTCAATTTCGTCGATAAAATCGCTAAACCTTTTGCCGTCCGATAAAACTTTGAGTTTTTCGGGTGAAAACCCGTGAACCAAGTACGCTCCGTATTCAACGCCGTCCACGGTAAAAAAGAAGTTTTTTGCACGAACTTCGGTTGCCGTTTGTATTATATACGAAAGTTGACATATTTGTCCGGGGTAAAGCCCGGTCGTTTCGGTATCGAGATAAATAACCATAAGATAAAACCTAAAAATAAAAGGGGCAAAACCCTTCGGCTTTGCCCCTTATTTATTTTTATTACATATCGAGCAAATCCTGATATCTCGACTGGTATCTTACAACGTAGTTATCGTTGCTTCTGTACTTACTGAGCGTTTTCGCTTCGTTTTCCTGTAAGACGTTGGCTGCGTCCGAAAGAAGATCCGCTATCGTATACAAATACGATTTTTCGTCTGCGTTTTCCCAATCGGCGATCATATCGTTAAACATATTTTCCCAATAACTTTCCGTACCCGTTGCGGCGTCCGTACCCGTTACGTAATTAAGGTATTCAACGAGCGTCGCATAGTTGCTGTCAGCACCGAACATCTGCGAGAAGAACATTACGTGGTAGCCGTAATTCGTTGCGGTGATAACGTAACTTTTGTCGCCGAGATTTTCTTCGATAAACAACCTACCTGCCTTAGCGAATTCTTTTACGAAAGTATCGCTGCCGCCGATTTCGGGTTCGGGGGTAATAAGATAACCTTTGTACGTGTTAAGCGAACCGGGGTCTGTCGAGAAGGCGAATAAAAGTTCGTTTATCCTTGCATCGTAATCTTCTTTTGCGGAAGACGAATCGACTACTTTGTAAATGAATTCGTCGTAATAACTTCCCGATTTTGCCGTTTTAGAAGAACCGTAAACGTAATTGTCCATAAAGTCGATAAATTCGTCGACGGTGTATTCTACTGCGTCGGTAATTTTGTAAACGGCGTCTTCGTCTTCATCCTTATCGACGTTTACGAGTTCAACAGTTCCCTGATAAGGAATAGAATCTTCAAGGAAAGCGTAATCTCCCGTGAATTTTTGAGTGGTTCCGTCAAAATCGTATCCCGAATAAATCCACGAAGAACGAAGGTCTTTTATCGCAGTCCCGCTTAAAATATTTTTAAGGTCGGTGTAGTAGTTTGCGTCCTTGCTGTCAAGTTCGTTTATCAAAGCGGTTTGATAATCGTTTGCGCCGAGTAAAAGGTTGTAAACGTAAACGTAACCTGTATAAGGAGTGTAAACTACGGGGTTTTTAGCGGTCGCATTTGAAAGCGCCGTTTCAAATTCCGTTGCCGAGTTAATCGTTTTTTCCTGCGAGGCGAACATTTCTTCGTACTGCGCTTTAAGGGTGTCGAAAGTAAGTTCTTCCCTTGCAGCCTGTTTTAATTCGTTTTCGTACTTTTCGACTAAAATACTTTCCTGATTTGATTTTAACGTGTCTTTATAGTAAATCGAATCTTTAAGAGTTTCAACGCCGTCGCCTAAAAGTTTGCTTTGACGGAGATACTTTAATACTTTGTTGTAAGCCTTGTATCTTGCCGTACCGACGTCGCCTACGGTTGCACCGTAAGTTTCGGTTTCAGCATTATACTCTTGCATTTCGACGGTAGAAGGATCATCTTCCGCGTTTGCTGCGTCGGTCGGAACAGTCCTTACTTCGTCCGAGAAAGTTTCGTATTTCTTTTCGTCTTCGTCGTCCTCGTAATTATCAATGAGCGAATCCATTGATTTTCTCGTATTGTAAACGGCTTCTGTTTTTTCGTCGTCCGAAAGATAGTTTACCGCTTCCCAATCGCCCGTGTTTTCCGCACCGAAGTAAATAAGTGCCGTCTGCAACATTATTTTGCCGTTGATAAGATTTTCGAGAATAAAGTTAAAAGCTTGTTCGTTAGTCATCCCCTGCTGGCTGACGTAGTAGTAGCCGTAGTTTAAGTAGTATGTGACCATTTGGCTTTTTTTGATTTCGTCCTTGCGGGCGTTATCGCTATCGCTGATTTTTACCGTGGCGACTATTTGAGCCATATCCTTTTCGTTATCCGTGGTAACCAAATCGCAACCGGTAAACATAGCAAGCGTCATCATAAGCGCAATAACCAGCGCGACTATCGATAAAAGTTTCTTTTTCATACAAATCTCCGAATGTAGCCTTTAATACTTATACTTTAAAAAGTATAAACTATCTAATTAAAAATTGCAACAGTTTTATTGCTTTTTAAGCGGAAATGTAAAAAACTTTTTCATAAAAAGTAAAGTTTCCGCATTGTTTTTACCCCGTTCAAATTCTATCGCCGGACTTCCACTCATGGTAATTTTAACCCTTACGCCCGAATTTTTAATTGCGTCGATAAGCGTTTCGTCGCCGAAAGCCTTTACGTCCTTAAACTCAACGTCCGCCTTTTCCTTAAATAAGTTTATAGCGACGGCGCGGTATTTTTTCGCAAGACTTTTAACTACGGCAAGGTTAATAAGGTTTTCCGTCTCTTCGGGAATAATGCCGTACGCGTCGGTTAAAAACTGCCTTACCGATTTTTCGTCGCCGACTGTTCTGATTTCCGCAATCGCCTTATATGCGTCCATTTTTGCAGAACGGCTTTCGATATACCCGTCCGGAATATACGCGCTTACCCTTACGTCGAGTGCGGCGATAACGTCGTCCTCGCCGGTCAGTTCTTCTTTAAGAAGTTTTGAGTACAGTTCGTATCCTATTTTGTCCATATGTCCGTGCTGCTCCGCACCTAAAACGTTTCCCGCACCCCTGATTTCAAGGTCACGCATGGCAACTTTTATTCCGCTGCCCATTTCGGCGTAGCGCATTATGGCGGAAAGCCTTTCGTAAGCGGTTTTCGTAAGCACCTTTTCCCTTTTGTATGTAAAATAAGCGTACGCAAGCCTGTCGCTTCTGCCCACCCTTCCTTTCAGTTGATAAAGGGTTGAAAGTCCTAATTTGTCGGCGTCGGTGACAATTATGGTGTTCGCTTTGGGAAGGTCTATTCCGTTTTCGATAATAGTCGTAGTGATAAGCACGCTGCTTTCACCCTTATAAAAGGACATAATTGCGTTTTCAAGCGCCCTTTCTTCCATTTGCCCGTGAGTGACAGTCATGTTTACTCCCGGCAAAAGTCTTTTCAGCTTTTCGGCAAATGTGAAAATACTTTCCACTCTGTTGTAAAGGATAAACGTTTGCCCGCCGCGGTTAAGTTCCCTTGACACCGCGTCGCGTATAAGTGCGTCTGTTTCTTCCAAAACGTAAGTTTGAACGGGTAAACGTTTTTCGGGCGGTGTGTTTATCGTGCTGATAGACCTTATTCCAGAAAGCGACATGTGCAACGTCCTCGGAATAGGCGTTGCGGAAAGCGTAAGCGTATCGACGTCCTTTTTCAAGAGTTTGATTTTTTCCTTATGCTCCACGCCGAACCGCTGTTCTTCATCGAGTATCAAAAGCCCCAAATCCTTGAATTTAATATCACCGGACAAAAGCCTGTGAGTACCGATTAAAACGTCCGTTTTACCTTCCTCGACTCGTCTTAAAATCGCCTTTTGCTCGGCAGTAGTTTTAAACCTGTTTATTACGTCGACCGTAACGCCGAAGTCTTTAAACCTTTTAGTCGCCGTTTGGTAGTGTTGTTCGGAAAGTATAGTCGTCGGCGCAAGGACGGCGGTTTGTTTGCCGTTTATCGCCGCAAGAAATGCGGCGCGCAAAGCGACTTCGGTTTTACCGAATCCCACATCTCCGCAAATAAGCCTATCCATAACCTTTCCGTCTGTCATATCTTTCACAACGTCGCGCGTTGCGGATTCCTGATCTTCGGTATCGGTATAAGGAAACGCCGCTATAAACTCGTCAAGTTGACCGCCCTCATCGGCATAAATAAAGCCTTTTTGAGCGTTTCTTTCTTCGTAAAGCCTTTTAATATCGAAAGACATTTTGCGAATACTTAAAATCGCCGCATTTTTAACCCTTTCAAATTCGCCGCCGCCGAGTTTTGACAGTTTAGGCGATTTTTCGCCGCCCAAATACCTTGTGAGTATATCCATCTGCTCGACGGGAACGTAAAGCACGTCTTTACCCGAGTACTCCACGGCGACGTATTCCTTTACGCCTTCCGACGAAGCGATTTTTTTATTCCCCAAAACTCTGCCTACGCCGTGAATTTCGTGCACGCAGTAATCCCCTTGTTCGGGGGCGGTGAAAAACGCTTGCTTTTTTATCTTTTTTTTGCGTTCGGTCTTACCGAAAATATTTCCGCTGCCGATAAGCGCGGTTTTACTTTCGTGATCTATAAACCCATCGAGAAGAACTTTAACCGCCACTTCCGCAAAAGAACAGTCCGCACTTAAAAGTTCGGATTTAATATTATTCGCCTTCGTTTGATCGGGTGCGCAAATAATAACTTTATAACCCGACCTTTTCCAGTTTTTAACGTCCGAAAAAAGTTCGTCTATCGCATAACGGTAATCGGATGTGCCCGACACTTTGGGATTGATTATTTTAAGCGGCTCGAAAAACCCGAAAGAAGACGCTATCGTTTGTAGTGCGAAAACACGCCTGGAAGTCTTTAATTTTTCGGCAAGAATTTCCGCAGAAAACATATTGTTTTCGGTAAACGCAAACGCCTCGCCCTCACGCAATAACGATAACCGTCTTTCAGTAAATTCGGCAAAGCACAGTTTTGCGGTTTCAAACGTTCTTTTAGGTTCGTCGATGACGACTGCGAAATCTTTGGGAAGCAAACTTAAAAAGTCGGCGGACTTTTCGGAAAGCGACGAAAAAACCGATAGCCCTTCCGCATTCATGTTTTCAATTAAAGCGATGGCGTCGTCGGCAATTTCTTTAAGCCTTACTCTTTTTTCCCCCGAAGACAACGAAAGTTCGTTTTTGACCGCTTTATAAAAAGCGTCGTAATCGTTTTTGTCGAACACGGTTTCGACTGCCGGGTAAATTTCAACGCTTTCTAGCATTCCCGTAGCACGATGAGTTTCAATCTCGAACGTTTTGACGTTTTCGGCGGTATCACCGAAAAAATCAATGCGGACGGGTTCGTCGAAATTTACGGGGAAAATATCGAGTGCGTCCCCACGCAACGAAAAAGTCGCTTTTTCTTCGACGCTGTCTTCACGCTTGTAGCCTGCCGAAATTAAAAAACCCACGTAGTCGTCCCTACTGTAATCTTCACCCTTTTTGAAAGTAAACGTCTTTACTTCCTTGGGGAAGGTTTGCATAAGTGATTCGGGCGTCGCGATAATGACATCGGCGTCCTTTGCTTCCTTTACTGCGCAAATTCTACCGTAAAGGTAGTCTTTTGAATACGCTTTCGTGACTGTAATCACTTCGTCTTTCGGGTATAAAATTACGCTTTTTTTATCTGAAAAAGCACTAATAAATTCAGCGTGGCGGCGTGCGGAAAGCACGTCGTTTACAACGTATAAGACTTTGAACTCGCAGTTTGCCACGAGAAAATTTTTATAAGCGTCCGTAACGCCGAACGCCGCCGAAGGAACACCTTGGCGGATACATTCTGAAAATTCCTTTAAGGAATTCCCACGTTTGATATTAACAAATAAATCGGGCATATATCCTCCGGCAAAAAAACTTAAAGAGTAATTTTGCCGTTGTAAGTACGCATTATGAATTCGTCGTCACGACCTTTCGCAAAATCTGTCGCAGCGGTTGCGGCGACATCGGTCGCTTTTGAAAAAACAGGCTTATCTTCGTCCTTTATTCCGGACAAAACGTAGTCGATAAGCGGAATTTTGCAGTCAGGGTCGGGATGAAAACCTACCCTTATCCTTAAAAACTCGGTCGTGCCGATTTTACCTATCACGCTTTTCATACCGTTATGCGTGCCGGCAGAACCTTCCTTCCTTATCCTGATTTCCCCTTTTTTAAGATCGTAATCGTCGTAAATAACTAAAATATCTTTACTTTCGATTTTATAAAAAGACATAAGTTCCGAAACGCTTTCGCCCGAAAGGTTCATGTAAGTCAACGGCTTTGCAATCAAAACCTTGTTTGCCCCCGTGCCGTACTCGGCGACGAGAGCCTTACATTTTTCCTTTCCGAACGTGACGCCTAATTTTTCGGCTACTTTATCGACAACCGTAAATCCGAGGTTGTGGAAAGTGTTTTCGTATTTTTTTTCGGGATTACCGAGTCCTACGATAAGTTTCATACTTTTTGTTCAAAAAAAGCCGCCTCGCTTAGGATAACGGCTTTCTTTTGTAATTTCCTTTATTAGTCGTAAATTTCGGAGAGCGAAGAATCCGAGTAAACCGCGTTGATTGCGCGCGCTATCGTTTTCGCTGTGGAAACGATTTCAAGTTTATCCTTCAAACCTTCTTTAACTTCGTCGCTTAAATTGATTGTGTCTAAAACGACGAGTTTTTTGATGGGTGAGTTTTTAAGCCTTTCAATCGCAGGTCCGGAAAGAACACCGTGAGTGCAACAAGCGTAAACTTCTTTCGCACCGTTTTTAACGAGTGCTTCCGCACCTTGACAAATAGTGCCCGCCGTGTCGATCATGTCGTCAACCATAAGGCAGGTTTTACCTTGTACGTCGCCGATAAGATTCATTATTTCAATGGCGTTGGCTTTGGGACGACGCTTGTCCACGATAGCAATAGGAGCGTCGACCCTTGTAGCAAAGTTCCTTGCCCTACCGACCGAACCTACGTCGGGGGAAACGACTACCCAGTTTTCGTCCATCATCTTTTTATATCTTTTAGCAAGCAGCGGTGCTCCGTAAAGGTGATCGACGGGAATTTCAAAAAATCCTTGAATTTGCGCTGCGTGAAGATCCATCGTCATAACCCTGTCCGCACCCGCGCTGGTCAAAATGTCGGCGACGAGTTTTGCGGTGATAGGATCTCTCGGTCTTGCCTTTCTGTCCTGTCTTGCATAGCCGAAATAAGGCATTACGGCGGTTATTCTGCCTGCCGACGCCCTTTTGCAAGCGTCAATCATAATGAGCAGTTCCATAAGGTTATCGTTTACGGGAGCGGAAGTGGACTGTATGATAAACACGTCCCTCCCCCTGACGGTATTAGGAAGGTTAATACTTATTTCACCGTCCGAAAATTTACCGACTTCGGCAGTTGCAACCGTAATCCCCAATTCCTTGGCAATCGCATCGGCAAGGGGTTTATTAGAATTGCCGGAGAGAATTTCAATAGTGTTTCCGTGAGTTATCATTTGAACATCTCCTAAATAGGGCGAAAACTTTACGTTCCGCAAAATTTGCTTATATTGTAATATAAATTATTTTTTTAGTCAATCGTTTTAGACGCTCTCTTTTGTTTAAAATAGTTTTTAATAATCGACGAGCATTCTTCTTCCAAAACTCCGCCCTCGAATTCAACGGAGTGATTAAGACCGCTGTCCGAAAGAACGGGATACTTACTTTGAGCGCAACCGCTCTTTTTTTCGTACGCACCGAAGTAAACTTTTTTTACCCTTGCGTTGGCAAGCGCCCCCGCACACATGGCGCAAGGTTCAAGCGTTACGAAAACTTCCGCGTCGTCAAGCCGCCAACTTTTAAGTTTTTTACACGCTTTTTTCAATGCGGAAAGTTCGGCGTGACAAGTTGCGTCCTGTTTTTTTTCAGTTTGATTATACGCCTTTGCAATTATTTTCCCGTTTACAACTACTACCGCACCTATCGGAACTTCATCCTTTTTTTGGGCTTTTTCCGCCTGTTTCAATGCGGCGTGCATGTAAAATTCTTTCATAAATTCTCCGTAAGGATAATTATATCTTGTGCGTTTTCATAAATAACGCTTTTTAAGCTTTCTTTCGTAATCGGGTGAGAAAGTGCGTCGTCGCCGACTTCGACGGTAAACGAAGGAATACAAAGTTTATCGACGCACCAGTCCTTGTATCCGCCTGCGCTGTTCGGTGTAGGCTTTACAACATAGCCTGATTTTTCGGCAATCTTTTCCGCTAAAATTCTATCGCTTTCACGCTTTCCGCGAAACCCGTAATAAATTTCCTGTCCTTTACTGTGAAAGGACAAAGTGGCGTCGGGCGAAAGTTTTAAGGTAAAGTCACGGAGCGCAGCCGTTTCAGGTTCGGAAAAAGGTTTATCGCCTATAAAATTTTCAGGTCCCGAAACCCTTACGTTTTTTTCGCCTTCGCCCCAGCCTGCGTCAAAATTGACGTTTAAATCAACTCCCCTGCCGTTAGCCTTGTAAAGAGAATCGCCGTCAACGACTTTTCGTATTCCGTCGGGATTAAGCATGGGAATAAAGTAAACCGTACCTCGTTTTCCCCTTTTTATAAAGTCCTGTGCAAGGTACATCGTAAGGTAGCAAGTGATATACTCCCGTGCGTGCATTCCGCCGATAACTATTACTTTCGGATACGCTGTCTTTTTGACTTCAAAAGCGTAAAGCGGTAAGCCGAAAAGCGATTTTCCTATTTCGTACCTACCGCGGGTGTTTTTGTTTGCGTATGTGTAAACCGTTTGAATTACGTCCATAC
>JAXFZW010000131.1:0-2741 GCA_034184645.1 Clostridia bacterium
AAATCGCCTTAAAAAATCTTAATATTTAATAACTATTTAAAAGTAAAAAAGACCTGATTTCAGGTCTTTTTATATTGTTTTTTACTATAAATTACGCATTAAGCCTTTGACGACGCCGAGAATTTTAACGTCGTCGAAAATCATATCTTCCATTTCGTCGTTTTCGGGGTGTAAAACAATCTTTCCGCCGCGCCTATAAAACCGTTTTACGGTGGCAGAATCTTCGACCAGCGCGACGACGATTTCACCGTTTTCAGCCGTTTCCTGACCGCGTACGATAATAGTGTCGTTTTCCTTAATTCCGGCGTTTATCATACTGTTTCCGACAACTTTTAACGCAAAAGAATTCTCTCCGCAATTCATATCGGCGGGAATAGGGCAGTATCCTTCTAAATTTTCAACGGCAAAAATAGGCGTTCCGGCGCGAATAGTTCCTATAATCGGCACTGATTTATAGTTAAAATTGCCTGTTTTCAGCGTTAAAGAACGCTTTTTTTCAGGCGATTTATTTATCAAGCCACGTTCTTTTAATCTTTCCAAATAGGAAAAAGCGGTTGCAGTTGATTTTATGCCGCATTCGGCGCAGATTTCACGAACAGACGGCGGAAAACCGTTATTTTCGATAAATTCCGCTGTAAACTTATAAACTTTATCTAAACGTTCATCAATTTTTTTCATATAATAATTATAAATAATGTAAAACAAAAAGTCAAACGTTTGTTTGTATTTTTTACAAAAATACCGTTTGACTTATATATCTAAAAGTAATATAATAATTTTATGGATAAAAAGAAAGAGTATTTAGATGAAGAACTTGACGAAGTAGAAGACAACAGTTGCGATCTCGATCCAAGTAAAATTTGCGATAACTGCGGCAAATGTATTGAAAGTAACGTCAATTATAAAATAATAAAAATAGACAAAATACTTACAAAATAGGGTTAATCGTCCTTACTTAACTTAACTTGCATTGCAGCGGCTTTTCTCGTGTCTTCGGTCATTGCCGCATAGTGCTTTTTAGTTGTATTAACGTCCTTATGCCCCAAACAGTCGGCTACAACGTAAATATCACCCGTTTGACGATATAAATTTGTACCGAAAGTACTCCTCAATTTATGAGGAGTTATTTTTTTAAGCGGCGAAACTATTTTAGCGTATTTTTTAATAAGTTCCTGTACCGTTCTCGTTGCAATTCTCCTATTTTGAAGTGAAACAAATAGGGCGTGCTCTTCTTTGGGAATTTCCTTGTTATTATTACGTTCTTCCAAATAATCGGATAGGGCGGATTCGACTTCTTTATTAAAGTATAATACGGCACGATTTCCGCCTTTTCGAGTAACGATAAAACTATCCGTATTAAAATCAAAATCTTCAACGTTTAACCCGACAAGTTCGCTGACACGGATTCCCGTACCTAAAAATAAGGTAACAATCGCCGCATCACGGGTTTTGGTTGCATTATGGAAAGCCATTTGTTTTTTCGTCAAACCGTTACCCGTTTCAACGACGTAAAGCATATCGCCGACTTCGTCAACTTTATCGTTTACGTCAAGCCTGATTATTTCTTTTTCGTGAATTTTCGGCATTGAAACCTTAGTGGGTGTATTTGCGGGAAGTAAGTTTTTATTAAAAAAGTATTTGTAAAAAGCGCGCAGGGTAGAAAGTTTTCTAGCCTTTCCGGTTTCAGTGCATCGTTCAAACTTTCCGTTAATTTCATAATGGTTCAAATAATTTAAAAAGTATTCTATGTCGGACGCTTGAAGTTTTGATAGGTCCTCCAAAGAAATGTCGACAATATCTTTCGTCCTAAAAACCTTGCTTGAAAGAAAGTAGAAAAAAATTCTGAGATCATAAGCATAATTTAAGCGAGTTAAAGGCGACGTTCTGAGTTCTACACCGATAAAAAAATCTTCAACGTAATAAGGAAGTTCTTTAAGAATATTTTTAAGCCTTTCGGAACATTCGATTTCACGATTTTCAAAATAGGTACGTTTCATAATTCAATTATAAGACCAAAACAACAAAAAGTAAAGTTTTTGCGCAAAGTTATTAAAATATTTATACAAAAATATATAGGGTTATCAACAGTTATTAACAGGTTAAATCAATAGATTTTATAAGGCTGTTTTTACATTTTATTGATAGAGTAACATATTTAACTATGCGCAAAACACGGCTTTTACGCATAATTGACTATAATTATATTAACACAATAAAAAAAGCCTGTCAAGGCTTATTTCATATTTTTTTTAATTTCGTTCATTTTATTTTCAATGTCTATATTTTCTCTGGCTTGCCTATCAACGTATTTTTTATACTTATATTTACGCCAAGCACGAACCGAAAAAACAATGATTAAGGTAAGAACAATTAAAAACAACACTGTACCTAATACTTCCATAAAATACCACCTAATTTTTTATAAATTATATCAAATAAAATTGTGTTAGTCAATAATAAAACATACAATATATTGTAAAATGTATAACAAAAAACACAAATTAAAAGCCGTTATTCGTGGTAACGGCTTGCAATAAACAAAAGGAATAAAATATCAACACACCAAATCAAAAAGTAAAGGCGCAAGCATAAGCACAACGTCAGGAAAGCAAGTTCGTGTTATCCCTTGCGTGATCCTTGACTTTTCGCTTTTGCGGTGTGTCCGCAGGCTAAACAAGAAGTCGTAAGGCGTGCCTTACGACTTACAAATTATATTTTATATAGGTGGTGTAAATATGAAA
>JAXFZW010000132.1:0-3651 GCA_034184645.1 Clostridia bacterium
TGCTTCTGGCAGGTCGCAACTTTGATTATACACAAACGGAGGAATTTTCTCAACGGTTAACCTTTACTGCACCCCCAGACTATCTGGGGGTTTATTGTTTACACAAAAAAGCGGTTCGGCAAAATGCCGAACCGCTTTAACTATTTTCGTTTTAATTACTCTTTATCACCGGAAGTAATTTCGGGAGTGCGAGTTGTTTTTTCAAGTATCGTTTCGAAGACGAAAAGCACTATCGCGCCGATTACCGCTGCAATGCCGAAACCTAAGAAGAAGTAAAATTCGTTAATGGTAACGGGAAGTCCGAAAAGTCCGAGCAATGGCTTTAACGCAAAGTGTATTACAAGGTAAACGATACCCGTCACGAGAAGACGAACTTTAATAGATTGTCTGCAACGGTTTGCATTACTTAAATCACGGAACTTTTTGTTGCTGCCGACCGCCTGCGCTAACGCATAGTCCGCGTTTTGAAGAGCGAACGCTTTGAAGGGTTTTCTTAAAAGCATTATTATCATAGGAACGAACGCAAAGAAAATTCCGCCGCCGATATAGAATATATAGTCTCCGCTTGTAGTAAAAAGTACATTTTCAAACACCGTGCCCGCAATTGCCACTTTGACGTATCCCGTTTCGCTACCCGCCGAAAGCGAAAGCGTAAATGCGGGAGTCACAAAAAGCACCGCAACAACCATCGCTATAACGATAAAACGGATAAAGTTTATAACGGCGTGTTTGCCGCCCATACGGATGTCGGGACAAAGCGTTCCGGCAATTCCCGTTAAAAGCACGCATAAAAGTCCGCAACCGCCGTAAAGCGCAACCATAATAATAGGCATTGCGTTAGGGGTGTTTGGCGAAAACGCATTTATAGCGCCTTGTAAAGAACCGCCACCTTCCATAACGCCTTTAATGTTGGGATAAATAGGCATAAGCGCTGAAATCAAAAGCGCAAAGCACATTATTACGAAAACGACGAAGAAGGATTTAACCATCTTAAATACGGTAAAAAATCCGTACTTTCCTATTTTGAAAAGGTTTACGATAAGCATTATCGCAAAAACGATGATCGCAATGGCAAAGAAAATATCAATTACCACCCACGAAAGCGCTTCGATAATCGCATCAACAGCCGCGCCCGACTTAATCAGTTCGATAATCGCATTTACGGTTTCATAAAAATAATTATAGAAAGTCATATCGCCGTACGCTTTAAGCAAAAACGGTACTGCGATAAACCCTGCGCTTACCAAAAGCGTTACGATAAACGCTAACATTACGAAAGGTTTACCCTTTCCTGCGTTCAATGATTTTACTCCTGAGGACATTTTAGTTTTCTCCGTTAATTTTTTCTTTTTTATAATTTATTCCGAACAAGGCGTCAAATAACCGCCAAACGGAAAAATTACCTATATAGTATCAATAATAAAATAATAACATGTTTTATTTATACTGTCAATATTTATTTTTTAGGTTGCCGATACCTGCCCGTTCGAGCCCATTTTCCCAACGTTTAACAAAAGCCGAGAACAACGCGTGTTGTTCTCGGCTTTTACTGGCGCGCCATAAAGGACTCGCCCCTCTCGGGTCCTCCCGCAAAACAGTCCACCGGACTGTTTTCTTTTGCTTTGCAAAAGCACGCTCACAATAGTTCGCTGGCTCCTAATTCTCGTCCCCAAAAAACAATCAAAAAAGGTCTGCAAAAACTTGCCGACCTTTTATTGGCGCGCCATAAGGGACTCGAACCCCTAACCTTCGGTTCCGTAGCGAGTTCTAACACATTTTTTTAACCTGTTTTTCATACAAATAAAAACATATAAAAACCATTAAAAAAGCCTATTTTTGAGCCTAAAACGCCTAAAAACGGGCTTTTTTGCGATTTTTTCAAATTCAAAATATTTACTTGTTTTTACTTGGCGTTAAATAAAATTTTGCAAAAATTATGCATTCTTTCTTGACTTTTTCTTGACTATTGCCGATTTTACAGTGATGCCTTACGTTCTATGAGCGTGAGCCCCATTTTGAAAAACACCGTGCAAAAATTATATGTTTTTCGTGTTGTCTATTTTCCTTGATTAAATCACTAACCGTCGCCAAACACGTCTTCAAAAAACATTTGAAAGTCTATTTCTGTCGTATTGTCAAAATATTCTCTTGCTTCTTTCTCACTCTTAAAGGTGCGTTCCATTATAAACAACAAGTTTTCGGCTGTATAATAATTAACGTCACCTTTTATGTTAATCATTTCAGGGAAGCCCCACAGCATATCTATTGCTACCCATCCTGTAGGCTCCCAAACGCCTTGATATTTCGGATTTGTCAAAATCGTTTTATGCGCAACCGCATAGCCTTCTTCACTTTTTATAAGAATACGTTTGCTCTTCATTTCATCAAAACGAAGATAATAATGACAATCGTAAGGATTTATATAATCATAAAACGTTTCTTTTGCGGTAATCTCTTTTTCCAATAATACATTAACGATTTTTGCGAAACGCACTTTACAAAACCCTGCGACATTTTCCACATTATCGTTGCCGTTTAAGAACTCTTTGAATACGTCTATTTCACTTATTTGTTTTTCTTTTTTAAGATTATTCAAAAGCACCTTCAAATCATCTTTTGTTCCATAATAAAATTTATAACCTGAAGTGCAACTTGGGGCAGCGTAATCTTCTAAACAGAACTCGTAATAAACTTTCATTTGTCTTCCACCTTTTGTTTGCTTAAAACCTCGTCAAGAGTTACAGGCTCATAATTCCAATACATACAGCCAACATTATAAATATTCAGATTATAACCTTTCGCTTTTAAGTAAGTTATTAAACGTTCTTCTTCACTTGCTTCGACAGTCTTATGCGAATGTCCGTGTAAATGTATTGCATTTTGCCTATGACCGATATAAAAGGGGATAAAGTAGTGGCTTAAAATACACCTACAAATATTACCGTCATTTAATCTTACGCATATATCATCATAATCTTTTATACCGGCAAGAGCCTTTTTTGCCGCCGCATTATGTAAAAACCTGTCGTGATTGCCTTTAATAAGTATTATTTGCCCGTTTAACGCCTTTATTAACGCGGTAGCGGTATTTGTACTACCTCTCCATATAAAGTCTCCCAGAACATATACAATATCGCCCTTGCCAACCTTATTATTCCACCGTCTTACCAATTCCGCATCCATTTCTTCAACAGAAGAAAATGGGCGATTATCGAATTTTATAACATTACTATGTCCGAAATGTAAATCGGAAGTAAAGAAAACTTTTTGACTTAATTCAATAGGCGAACCGTGTTCATATAAACCACCTGCGGACAAATCAAGGTCGTTATTCCAACTTATTCCATAACCGCCGACGTCAATTTTAACTTGTTTATAAAGCGATTCTGAATTAAGTAATGCACGAAACCTATTGTTTTCAAGTGAGTAAGATTTTAAGTCGAAAGTTTTGAACAATCCATCGTCAAAGCCTATTTTCAAAACGTAATTAGGCAAAGGCTCTATATACACAATTCTTATCATTTAAAATCACCCGACTCTATTTTTGCCTTAAATTCCTCAAAAGACAAAGGCTTTTCGCCTTTTGCTGCACTTATTTCTCCATCTAATAATTTGCTTAATAATTTTATTTCGGCTTCCATTTTATCGTAA
>JAXFZW010000133.1:0-11936 GCA_034184645.1 Clostridia bacterium
AAAATCACCTGGAAACGCTGCGTCGATATGAACGACCGCCAACTTCGTTCTATCGTAAACGGACTCGGCGGAAAGGTAAACGGAATTCCGAGAGAAGACGGTTACGACATAACCGTCGCATCCGAAATAATGGCGGTTCTTTGCCTTGCATCGTCGATAACCGACTTAAAGGAAAGGCTTAAAAGAATAGTGATAGGCTTTACGTACGACGATAAGCCCGTTACCTGTGGCGACTTAAACGCACAGGGGGCAATGACCGCACTTCTTAAAGACGCAATAAAACCCAATCTCGTTCAAACGCTTGAAGGAACGCCTGCGTTCGTTCACGGCGGACCGTTTGCGAATATCGCTCACGGTTGCAACTCGGTGATAGCAACCAAAACCGCACTTTGTTCTGCCGATTATGCGGTTACGGAAGCAGGATTCGGTGCGGATCTCGGAGCGGAAAAATTCCTTGATATAAAGTGCAGGCTTTCGGGGCTTAAACCGGATGCGGTAGTGGTTGTGGCTACCGTACGCGCACTTAAAATGCACGGCGGACTTGCTAAAACCGAACTCAAAACCGAAAATCTCGACGCACTTGAAAAGGGACTTCCCAACCTTTTGCGTCACGTTAAAAACATAAAGGAAGTTTACGGGCTTCCCGTAGTAGTTGCGGTAAACAGATTCCCGCACGACACCGAAAACGAACTTGCGCTCGTTGAAAAGCGTTGCAAAGAACTCGGCGTAAACTCGGTACTTTCGGAAGTCTGGGCAAAAGGCGGAGAAGGTGGAATCAAACTCGCCGAAGAAGTAGTCAAACTTTGTGAAACCAAATCAACGCTCAAATTCGCTTACGACGTAAACGACAGCATTGAGCAAAAAATAAACGACGTGGTTGTAAAAGTTTACGGCGGTAAAGGCGTGACGTTTACGCCCGACGCAAAACGCCGTATTCAAAAAATAACCGAACTCGGTTACGATAAACTTCCCGTATGTATCGCAAAAACGCAGTATTCGTTTTCGGACGATCAAACGCTTCTCGGCGCACCGACTGATTTTACGGTCACCGTAAGGCAGGTTAAAATTTCCGCGGGTGCGGGATTTTTGGTTGTGCTTACCGGAAACATAATGACGATGCCGGGTCTTCCGAAAGTTCCGGCTGCGGAAAATATAGATGTAAACGCCGACGGCGTGATTACGGGGCTGTTTTAAGAAAAAAGAATAGGGGACGCGAGAGCGTCCCTTAAATATTTTAAAAACGAAAGCGCCCACTATTGCAGGCGCCCCTTATTAAGTTTTCCCTTATCTTTATATTATTCGAAAGATCGACAACTTAATCTAAAATTATTTGCTTAAAATAAGCGATGCCGTTTTAAGGCTGATTAAAAAGGAAGATTCTCATTGTCGATTTGAAAGTTTCGGTTCTGAGTACATCGGTCTGATCTCCTTAAATTTACTGCCTTGGGTTTTACCCTAAAAACTAGTTGTGCATCGGACTGCTCCTTTTTCCTTTGGTCAACTTTATCTTAACACGGGTATAAGCAATAGTCAATATGGTTTTTAAAAATAATGTATTTTAAATTTGCTCCTTTTCGTATTGACAGGTTATCGGTTTAGGTGTAAAATAAAGTTTATGGGACGCAACGGTGTAATTATCGTAAATGCGTACGGACGTCCGAAGGAAAGCGTTTTGCAACCTTTCGGCTTGCAAGACGAATTTTTTAAATTAGGGGTAAGTGCGCAAATAATCAAAAACGGCGAAAGCAACGTTTTTTTAAAAGACGGGAAGATAAAGTCATTACTTTCCGCCGATTTTGCCGTGTTTCTCGATAAGGATAAGTATCTTTCGTTTGAACTTGAAAAGTCGGGGATGCGTCTTTTTAACAGGCACGGCGCAATAAGGCTTTGCGACGACAAGGGCGAAACCCTGATTCGTTTAAGTGATAGCGGGCTTAATCTCCCCGACACGGTATTTGCGCCGCTCAGTTATTCGGATGAAGACAGTATAAGCGAATCATCGCTTATTCGGATAGGTGAAAAACTCGGATTTCCGCTCGTAGTCAAGGAAAGTTTCGGCTCTATGGGGAAAGGAGTTTATCTTGCCGAAAACATTGAAGAACTTAAAATCCTTGCCGAAAAATTGAAAAACAAGCCGCATATTTACCAAAAGTATTTGTCCCACGCTTTCGGAACGGACGTCAGGGTAATCGTAATCGGCGGAAGCGCAGTCGGTGCGATAAAACGCAAAAACGATAATGATTTCCGCTCAAACGTTGCACAAGGGGGGGTCGCTCAAAAATTTGAACTTTCGGAGTCTTTTAAGGCTGCGGCTGAAAAGGCGGCAAATCTTTTGGGGCTTGACTACTGCGGCGTTGACTTGCTTTTCGGCGACGCCGGCGAGCGGTACGTTTGCGATGTAATTTCAAACGCCTTTTTCTCGGGGTTTGAAAAAGCGACGGGTATAAACGTCGCAAATCTTTATGCAAAATATATAATAAAAACCGCATTTAAAAAGGCTTACGAACTCGGCAAAAACGCTTAAATTAAGTAAAAATATAATAATTATCATCTGAAAAAATAGTGTAAAACTGTTGACAAAGCAAGGTTTTACGGCTATACTTTTAAGAGTAAAAAACGACTAAACGCCACAGGGCAAAGGAGGGGAATAAGAATGAGTACCGTAAGAGTCGGCGAAAACGAAAGTTTGGATTCCGCTTTAAGACGTTTCAAAAGGAAATGCTCGCGCGACGGCATAATCGGCGATATGCGTAAAAAAGAATTTTACGAAAGCCCTTCCGTTAAACGTAAAAAGAAATCCGAAGCTGCAAGGAAAAGAAGCATTAAAGGCTAAAAGAAGTACCTACTGAAGATAATTCGGTAGGTATTTTTATTTTTGTCGAAAAAGGTAAAATAAGGTCGAAAGAAAAAATATTAAGTGGCAAATGACGTAAAAATAACTTTTTCGGAGATAATTATGGAAGAAAAAACTCTTAAACAATATTGTAAGGACGCAAAAAACCGACTTAAAAAAGGCTTTTGGCAAAATTATAAAAAGGAAGTCGAATTGCGTGTTGACGCCGCAAAAAAGGAAGGAGTGCCCGAGTCAAAAGTAAAGGAGTATTGCGCAAAGCGAACCGCCGAAGAAATAAAATTCGGCCAGGACGACGAATTTTACCAAAAAGTCAAGGCTATTCTCGAAAAGGAAGGCGAAGTTTCGGACGCAATAGGCAGGCTTACCGATAAAGAGTATTTTGACACGCTTTCGTACGAAGAAAAACAGCGTTATACTTTGACCCTTTCCGAAAAATACGTAAAAGCGGTGGAGCGTTACCACACGGAAAAGTCTATAAAAATGGCGTAGAAAAAACACACTTGAAAAAATTTTATATTCGTGTTATTATGTCAAAGGAAAAAATATAGGCGCAAAAACGCGCAAAAAGGAGACTTCTATGAAAAACTACTTTGATTTAACAGGAAGGGTTGCGGTCGTAACGGGCGCATCCACGGGACTTGGCGTTCAAATGGCAAAAGCGTTTGCAAGTCAAGGGGCAAACCTTGTACTGATCGCAAGAAGACAAAACCTTTTAGAGGAAAACGCTGCGGAAATTGAAAAAGAGTTCGGCGTAAAAGTATTGCCCTACGCTTGCGACATCACCGATACTGAAAAGGTAAAAGGTGCGGTAAAAGCGACGATGGAAAAATTCGGCAGGGTTGATATTTTGGTAAACAATGCGGGAACGGGTGCGGTTGCGCCTGCGGTCGACATCACCGACGAACAGTTCAACAACGAAGTTAAAATCGACCTTTTCGGTACGTTTATTTGTTCAAGAGAATTCGCAAAGGAAATGCTTAAAGTAAAATACGGAAGAATTATAAACATTGCTTCAATGTACGGCCTCGTAGGTAACATGGCGGCGACTTGCTCGCCTTATCATGCGGCAAAGGGTGGCGTGGTAAACATGACTCGTGCGCTTGCTGCCGAATGGGGAAAGGACGGCATCACCGTCAACTCTATCTGCCCAGGCTACTTCTGGACGCCGCTTACCAAGGACACCCTTGAAACGGACTGGTTTGCGGCTTACGCAAAAGGAGCAATTCCTATCGGAAGATACGGAAAGGAAGGCGAACTCGATACCTGCGCACTATTTTTAGCGTCGCCGGCTTCATCCTACGTCAACGGGCAAAACATCGCGGTCGACGGCGGATACACCGCAATTTAATTGTAATTATATTTACTTTAAACGCTCATCCCGAAAGGGTGGGCGTTTTTTTATTTAAATTTTTTAAAAACCTATTGACATCCTAAAAATCGGGTGTAAAATAAAAGTGATAGTTAAACTATCAAAAAGATAGAAAATCTATCAAATCGTTAGTAAAACGGTAGCGAAAATGGGAATTAAGGATTTAAAAAAGGAATACGTAATTAAAACCGCATCCGAACTTTTTATAAAAAAATCGGTTGCGGAAGTCACCATTAAGGACGTTGCCGACACCGCAGGGGTGGGGGAAGCGACGGTGTACCGCTACTTTACTAACAAAAAAAATCTCGTAGTGCTTTCGGGCGTTTACATGCAGCAAAAGGTTTACGAAAATTTTTACGGATTTTCGGGAAATAGCGGTTACGAAAGGCTTTGCGCATTTTACAACGTGTATCTTGAAATATTCGTAAACCATAGGGAATATTATAAATTTATCAACGAATTCGACGCGTTTATGCTCAGCGAAGGCGTTGAAAGCATGGAAGAATACTCCGACGGGCTTGAAGTTTTCAGAAAGCAATTTACGGACGCTTATAGCGACGGAATAAAGGACGGCAGCGTAAAGGAAATTAAGGACGTTAATTCCTTTTATTATTCAACGACGCACTCGCTTATGGGTCTTTGCAAAAAACTTTCCTACGGTAAAAATATTGTCCGTCAGGACGGAACGGTAGATAAAACGGAAGAGATAAAAACTCTCACCGAAATTATTTTAACCTATCTTAAAAAGTAAAAATCGCGTAGTCCGACGCGATAAAAAACAAAGGGGGGTTGGGCGTTATTCGGACGGTAATGCCCTAAAAAATTATGAAACGTTTGACTAAAAAACAAATGTGGATTTTTGCGGTCGGTCAACTCGGCTGGTCGATACTCGGCGGTATAATCAATACCTGGCTCGTAACTTTTTATTTGCCTACGTCAAAGGATATTGAAAACGGTGCTACGCAGTTTTTACCTTCGGGTTTAATTATACTCGGCGCACTTACCGTTTTGGGTTTGATTACCGCATTAAGCAGACTTTTCGACGCGGTAACCGATCCGCTTATCGCTTCGCTTTCGGATAAAAGCAAAAATAAACGCGGCAGACGTATTCCGTTTATGCAATATTCGGCTGTACCGTTTGCGGTGATTACCGTGCTTTTATTCTGCGCACCCGTTAATTCTATAAGCGGCATAAATATCGCTTGGGTTTCGGTGTTCATTATACTTTTCTATTTGTTTATGACGATGTACTGCACGCCGTATAACGCGCTTATTTCCGAATTCGGCAAAACGCAGGAAGACAGAATGTACATTTCGACGTCTATTTCGCTCACTTACTTTGCAGGTACGCTTTTAGCATACACGCCCTTCCTTTTTGCGGGATTTTTACAAGGGGCGGTAGGGTTTAACTGGTCTTACCGTATTTGCTTTATCGTGCTTGCGATTATTGCGCTCGTTTGCATGCTTTTGCCGACCTTCCTTCTTAAAGAAAGAGATTTCGTCAACAGCGAACCGAGCAACTCGAATATGTTCAAATCGCTTATCGCAACGTTTAAGAATAAAGATTTCCGCACTTTCGTAGGGTCGGATATTATGTACTGGATAGGCTTGACGCTTTTCCAAACGGGACTTCCTTTCTTTGTAAAAGTATCTATGGATTTACCCGAAATGTACGTAATGGTGCTTATGGGCGCGATGACCGTTTTGTCTGCGTGCTTCTATCCGCTCGTTTCGGGACTTGTTAAAAAGTTCGGTAAAAAGAAACTTACCGTTTTCGGATTCCTTGGACTTGCGCTCGCTTACACGATAACCGCACTAATCAACGTGATTCCGCTTCCCGGAATAGTATACGGTATAGTTATTTGTATAATAGCGGCTTTCCCGATGGCGCTTCTCGGAATTATTCCGCAGTCAATCGTTGCGGACGTTGCCGAAGCCGAAGGCAAAACTACGGGTGAAAACAGGGAAGGCATGTTCTTTGCTGCTCGTACTTTCTCGATGAAACTCGGTCAGACAATCGCGATGCTCGTATTTACGTCGCTCGCAATTATCGGCGCTGCGCAGGACTTAACTCAAAACGACATTACTCCGTCGTCAACGGGACTTATGATAGTCGCTATCTGCGCGGTAGTTTTCTGTGTGCTCGGTGCTGTGATTTTATCCTTCTACAATGAAAAGAAGGTTATGAGAACAATCGCCAAAGAAGAAGACAAGGCTTTCGTTGCGGCAGTCGAAGGCGTTTCGGAAGAAGTGGCTGAAAAAGAAATCAAAGAAGAACTCGCCGAAGAAAAAAAAGATAAAGAGTAATTAAATGTTTGACTTTGAAATAAAATACCGTAAACTCGGCAAAAACGCCAAAAGGGGAGATCAGGTTAAAACGGTAAAAACGTGCGAAGACGGAAGATTTACCGTAAAAATTATTCCCGAAACGGATATCGTTTTGTCCGAGTTTACGCAAAAAATTTCCTTTCCGTGTCAAAAGGGCGACAAGTATTTTTTTAACGGATACCAGTCTTGGACGGACACCAAGGAATTTACCTACGGTGAAAAACAAAGGGACGCAAACCGTATTCCGAAATTTTTAAACAAAATGTTTTCGTTCGACAGATACGGCGACGCAACCTTTTTTAAGCCGAAAAAGAACGCCCTTCACGGATACGATTTGTTTTACTGCCGCGGACTTACGCAGACGTTTGCGTTTAACTTTAATTACAAAAACGCATATCTTACCTTTGAACTTGACGAAAAGGCAGGGGAACTAACCTTAAAAAGCGATTTCGGTTCGATTATTTTAAGAACGGGCGAAGAGTATACGGTAGCGGACTACTACTACGTCAGCGACCTAAAAAAGGGTTTTAGCGAATACAGAAAGTTTTTCCCCGAACGCCCGATACAAAAGATTTTCGGTTATACTTCGTGGTATAACTACTATCAGGATATAAACGAGAAAATTCTTTTGCGCGACCTTGACGGGCTTGACGAAAGGTTTAATCTTTTTCAGATAGACGACGGCTACGAACAGTTTGTCGGGGACTGGCTTAAAGTTGATAAAATTAAATTCCCGGGCGGACTTTCGCCTGTCGTAAAAAAGATACACGACAAGGGGTTGATGGCAGGGATTTGGCTTGCGCCTTTCGTTGCGGAAGAAAAAAGCGATCTTTTCCGTCATCACAAAAATTACTTCAAAAAGGTGAACGGCGAATACGTCAAGTGCGGATCTAACTGGAGCGGGTTTTACGCGCTCGATATGGAAAACCCCAAGGCGCTTTCATATATCGAAAAATGCTTAAAACATTACGTCGATATGGGGTTTGACTTTTTCAAACTCGATTTCCTTTATGCGGCAAATCTACCCGAATACGACGGCAAAAGCAGAAGTCAGGTTGCGGAAAAGGCTTATGCGTTTTTAAGGGAGTGCCTCGGCGACAAACTTATTTTAGGTTGCGGCGCAACGCCCGTAAACTGTATCGATAAGTTTGATTATTTAAGAATAGGTCCGGACGTGTCGCTTAAATTCGACGACGTGTTCTATATGCGCCGTATGCACAGGGAACGTGTGTCGGCAAAGGTAACTATTCAAAATACCGTTTACCGTCGCTTTATGAACGCAAGGTGGTTCGGGAACGACCCCGACGTATTTTTACTTCGCGACGACAACATAAAACTGTCGAAAAAGCAAAAACTTTCGCTTATAACCTTAAACGCACTTTTCGGCAGCGTAATGATGACGTCCGACGACGTGGGGAAGTACGACGACGAAAAGAAGAAAATTCTTGCGGATTCGCTCGACCTTTTTTACAACGCAAAAGTTCTTGAAACCAACCGTATAGGAAAAGTGATAAGGGTTATTTACGAATTAAACGGTGAAAAACGAAGCATTGATTATCATACCCAAAAGGGGGAGATTTTGTAATGGATAAATCAAAAATTATTTTCGGAAACGAAATAGATAAAAAAACGATAAAAAAGGCCGAAAAATCAAAACGCTCTTACGTTAAAAAGTTCGGTGACGACAGCGGCGTCGATTACAAACCTTCATTTAAAAAGGTTGACGCACTCGATTTTATGGGTGTAAAAAACATCGTTATGGACGGCGGCGACGAAAAGATGGAAGATAATCCGCTTATCGTCGGCAACATACGTATGGGATTTGGTCATTACCGCATATCTATGGCGATGGCGTCGTGCGCAAAAGCGTTAGGGTTTACCCCGTATTGGATGGACCTTGCGTCCTTTGACGCTACCGGCTCGAAGATGATAAGAAAGCAAAACGATATGTATTCGCTTGCGTCAAAAATATCGCAAAAGTCATGGCTTTTCAATAAACTCGTTTGGGAGCCTTTAAACAGCGAAGGTTTTAAAAAAATAACCTACAACGCAAAAGATCAAAAAAACAGCGAACTTTTAGTTCCGTTATTTAAAAATATCGACAAAGACGTGCCGTTTATCGCAACGCACGTTTGGCCGAGCCAGGCGGCGGTACATGCGGGCATGAAACACGTCGTAAATGCAATTCCCGATAACTGGGCGATGGGACTGCACTTGTCGGAAGGTGCGATACACGCCGTTCAAACGCCCTTTGCGTACTTCGGTTATAAAACGCTTAACGGTTTTGCAAAAACTCCGCTTAAAGGTATTCCCGAAAGCGATTTAAAGCAAGTCGGAAAGTTTATCGACCACGAACTTTTAGTCGATCTTAAAGCGGATAACGAAAGAAGATTAAAAAGAATAAACGGCGGCGCACCCATAAGAATTTTAATGACGGTAGGCGGCGCAGGCGCAGGCTTTGATATGTTCCTTTCGATGTTAAAGCACTTGTTGCCCATGGTAAGGGAAAACAAAGTTGCCGTAATAATCAATATGGGCGACCACTTGGGAGTTTACGAAAAACTACTCAAAAAGATACCTGAATTTAAGTGTGAAAAATTCTTTAACGACTATAAGGGGCTTAAAGAATTCGCCGCAAAAATAAAGGAAGGCGACTTAAACGGTATAACGGCCATTTACAACGAAAATATTTTCGAAGCGGTTTACGCTACTAACCTTTTAATGCCTGTTAGCGATTTGCTTATCACAAAGCCGAGTGAACTTGCATACTATCCGATTCCGAAGTTGTTTATGAAACATATCGGCGGACACGAAGTTTACGGTGCGATAAACGGCAGGGAATACGGCGATTCTTCCCCGGAATGTCCGGACAAAAAGTCTGCAAACGATATGCTCGACAAAATGCTTACGGACAAGGAACTTTTAAGCCATATAGTTTTAAGGATAAACGAACTTTATGACCAAGGGTATTATAACGGCGCATACGAGTGCGTTCGCCTTGCCGCAGGTATAAAAAAATAACCGTCCGTCAAAATATACGGCGTTTTAAAAGGTTGCTTTTCGGCAACCTTTTTACTTGTGAAAAAATAAATTGAAAAATTTTTAGATAAAGTATATAAATTTAATTAAAATCGTGATATTATATAATATATAAAAGCAATAAAACAATTCAGTAGGATGCTTATGAAAAGGTTGGTTTCGATAACTTTATCCGTAATGCTCGTCGTTGCCGCGGTTTTCGCCGCCGGTTGCGACTTTTTCGGCGTGGGCGGATATAAAAACTGGTTTATCGACGCCAACGACGGAGTAAAAAAATATCTCGTCACCAACGTTTCCGAAGTTTCGCTTGTACCCGAAGGTACTGTCACCGTTCACGCTTCGGTTGAGGAAAGGGAAGGCGAGGCGGTTTTTAACGACAGTTTAGTCGTTGAGTGGTCGAGCGCAAACACCAACATCGCCACGGTAAGTTCTTCGGGCGTAATAACGGGCGTAGGACTAGGCAAAACCAAAGTTTACGCAAGTATTGCCGAGGACGTAAAAACTGCGGTGACTGTCACCGTTTCCAAAAAAACGCTTACGGGCATCACCATTGAAAATGCGAAAACAGTTTACCTTTTAGGTTCGACTTATACGCCCGACTTTACGTGCGTTGCCAGGTTCGGGGACGGTTATACCGAAACTGTATCCACGGCAGACCTTGACGTGCGTTCGGGCAAATTCGATTCTTCGAGGGAAGGCACTTACGATATAGAAGTCCGCTACACTTTTGACGGCGTTACCGCGGTTGCGCACTACAACGTAAGCGTTCAGGCAACCATTACTTATTCGCCAAAATATCTTGACTATACTTATTCCGACCTTAAAAAAAGTAATCGCTACGCAAACCTTCAAACGGGGTATTGCCCTTCGTCGGGTGATATAAATTATCTTTTAATCCCCGTTTACTTTACCGATTCGAATCAATGGGTAAGCGAAACGCAAAAAAATTCGGTCAAGGAAACCGTAAGCAAAGCGTTTTTCGGCGAATCCAACTCAAACGGATGGAATAGCGTAAAAAGTTTTTACGAAACGGAATCTATGGGCAAACTTTCCATAACGGGCAAAGTTTCTGACTGGTACGATGCGGATTACGCTACGTCTTATTACGGAACGAGCAGCGACAGGGTGAATAACCTTGCGATTGACGCAGTTAACTGGTATTTTACTCAAAACCCGACCGAAGATCGTACCGACTACGACTCTGACGGTAACGGTATTTTGGACGCCGTTGCACTTATTTACGCATGTCCCAACTATACGGACAATTCTATAAGCGACGAATATAAAAACTTCTGGGCGATGGTTGTTCGCGGCGGAATGCAAACGCAGACCGCAACCGCGAGAAACCCCGGCATAAACTTTTACCTTTGGGCGAGTTATACCGAAGCGTTTACCGACTTATCGAACTCGACCGCCGACTCTCATACCTATATTCACGAAACGGGACACCTTTTCGGACTTGAAGACTATTACGATTACGGCGACAGATATTGGGCTACGGGCGGATTTATCACCATGGAACTCAACACGGGTTCGCAAGATCCTTTCTCGTGCTTAGCACTCGGCTGGGCGCAGGCTATCGTTCCGGAAGAAAGTTGTACTATCGAACTTAAAGACTTTCAGACCGACAGGAAAGTAATCGTACTTTCAAACAATCCGCGCGGCTTTAACTCGCCGTTTGACGAGTATATAATTATCGAACTTTATTCGCCTTACGGTCTTAATAAGTTTGATACGGCCAACTCATGGCAGGGTTTTTATTCAACCGGTGCGTCAAAAGTAGGGGTAAGGATTTGGCACGTTGACGCAAGGCTTACGACTTACGATACGCTGACTGGCGGTTATACCACGACTCTCGGAACAGACCCCACCGTAAGAAATACCGAAACGGCGTTTACCAACACTTGGGACGTCGAAGGAAGAATTTCCCCGCTCGGAACAAGTTATCAGGACTATTCGCTTTTGTTCGGAATACGCAACGGCAGTCCGCTTTTAACTTATAAGCCTATGGAAGCAAACTCGAAACTTAACAATTCCGCATTATTTTATCAGGGCGCAAACTTTTCTGTTTCAGGCTTTAACTATAAAAAGCAGTTTGTAAATAACGGTAAAATGAACGACGGCAGTTCGTTTATGTGGACTGTTTCCGTCGGCAGTATAACGGGTTCCGAAAGCAGCGGCTATACTGCGGTAATAAATCTTACCGCCGCTTAAAATAAGACAAAAACTTTACGCTTGTCAATACAATTTTGTTGACAAGCGTAAATTATTGTTGTAAAATACAAAATGCTTGTAGTTGCGTTGAAACCCGATTGTTATCAATAATTGAATATTTAGTTTTTAGGG